>JAIRYB010000015.1 GCA_031267955.1 Spirochaetaceae bacterium
GCGGAGGCGGAGGTGCTTACCCGGACAGGCAGGCGGGAGCGGGGAACCCTGCTTGAAGCCAATCCCGCCTATACCCACGGGTTCGGCGATTTTGTGCCGGAACTTTTGGAGATAAGCCGGCAGGTCCGGGCCGTTGTGTTTGAAGGGGAAAAGCCGTGAGCGAAAAGAAAAACGATTACGCTTCCGTGATGGCCCGCAAGGGCGAGATCATGAAAGCCTCTGTAGGTATTGATTACAGTATCTTTGAAAGCGGCTCTATTACCTTTGACTACGAACGGATGATGCGGGAAACCGGTTATTCGCCGGAAGATATGCGGAAGATCCAGGGCGAGGTCCACGTGGGCAATACCCCGCTGCTGGAACTGCGGAATCTGACCGCCCTGGCCCGCAAATGCGCAAAGTCCGGATTCGGGGCGCGGATCTTCATCAAGGATGAGGCATGCAACCCTTCGGGGAGCTTCAAGGCAAGGCGGGCGGCGATTTCCGTGTACGAAGCCAAAAAGCGGGGCTTTGCCGGGATAATGTCGGCGACCAGCGGAAACTACGGGGCCGCCGTTGCCTCCCAGGCAGCCATGACGGGGCTTAAGTGCATTATTGTCCAGGAATGTTACGACTCAAAGGGAAGGGGCCAGCCGGAGATTATCGAAAAGGCGCGGAAGTGCGAGGCCCTGGGCGCGGAAGTGGTCCAGCTTTCCGTAGGGCCGGAGTTATTCTACAAGTACCTTCTCCTCCTTGAGGAAACAGGCTATTTCAACGCCTCCCTGTACACCCCCTTCGGCATTGCGGGGATAGAGACTCTGGGCATCGAGATTGCCGGACAGTTCCGGGAGAAATACGGCAAAGAACCGGACGCGGTGGTGTGTACCAACGCGGGCGGGGGCAATGTTACCGGTACGGCCAGGGGCCTTATAAAGGCGGGATCAAAAAGCGCCGTAATAGGCGCAAGCGTGAACCTGGCGGGGCTGCACATGGCTTCCGACGGCCAGTTCAACAAAAAATCATTTACCACCGGCCATACAGGTTTCGGCGTGCCTTTCGCCTCCTGGCCCGACCGTTCCGACGTGCCCCGTTCGGCGGCCCGCCCCCTGCGCTACATGGACCGCTATGTAACCATAACCCAGGGCGAAGTTTTCTATATCACCGAAGCGCTGGCAAGCCTTGAAGGCCTGGAAAAAGGGCCGGCGGGAAACACGAGCCTTGCCGCGGCTTTTGCCCTGGCCCGGGAAATGCCCGAAAACGCGATAATCCTTGTGCAGGAAACCGAGTATACCGGGGCGGGCAAGCACGTCCAGCCCCAGCTTTCCTTTGCCAGATCCAACGGCATAGACGTGCGCTTTGGCGATCCGAAAGACGAGGTGCCCGGGGAAAATCTTATTCTCCCGGCCCGGCCTTCCCTTATCAGGGCGGTGGATGTCGATCTGAATCATATACGGCGTTCCCTTATCAAAACAGCGCTGGCGAATTACTGCAAAACAACGGGCAGCGCCCCCTCCGGGGCGGACATTGCCTTCCTTGCCGAAGAAACCCGGCGTGACGCGGATTTTGTGCGGGGGGTTATTGCGGAAATAGGAGCATAACTATGAAAAGACAGGACGATTTTGAAAAACGGAGGGTGAAAGTCGCCGCGTTAAGCGACGAGGAACTTTACAACCGTTTCTGGGATCTTACGGCGCAGGTTGTCGAGCCCCTCCTGGAATTGGGAAAGAACCACACTACGCCCTCCATCGAACGTTCCGTGCTTTTGCGCATGGGGATAAGTTCCCTTGACGCGAAGGCCATTGTCGAAAAATGTATTGACCGGGGGCTTTTAGGCAAAGGCGCGGGGCATGTTGTTTACAAATACGCCAAGGCGTGCTCCGTCCCGGTACAGGAGGCGGGCGTCCTTCTGGCGGGAGACAAGGGCGGGAACTGGGACAAGGCCGCCGCCTTATTCGGCAAGTGAGGAATATTATGGAATTAAAACCGAACGAAAAACTGGACATAGAAAACATCCTCAAAGACCTGGACAAATACCGCCCGAAACGGCGGGGCTGGACCTGGAGGAAGCCGGAGCCGGGAATTAGCCTGGGCGCTTTCCGCTACCGGGACGAGAGCAGCCCCCTGAAAAATTCCGTTCCCCTGCCGTCGGCGAAATATTTCGGCGGCATAGACCCCCAGGGTACGCCGGTGATTACCACGGAGATCGCGTCGGGGCGTTTCGAGGACGACATACGCCGCATGAGGATGGCCGCCTGGCACGGCGCGGATCATATCATGGTTATCAGGACCGCCGGGCAGTCCCATATAGACGGGCTTATGGAAGGAACTCCCCAGGGCGTAGGGGGCGTCCCCATTACCCGCAAGCAGATACGGGCCCAGCGCAAAGCCCTGGATTTTATTGAAGAGGAAGTGGGCCGCCCCATCAACTACCATTCCTATGTGTCCGGCGTGGCCGGGCCGGAAGTAGCGGTACTCTTTGCCGAAGAAGGGGTCAACGGCGCCCACCAGGATCCCCAGTACAATGTGCTTTACCGCAATATCAACATGATCCGGTCCTTTGTCGACGCCTGCGAATCGAAGAAGATCATGTCCTGGGCCGGCATAGCCCAAATTGACGGGGCCCACAACGCCAACGCGACCGCCCGGGAAGCCTGGAAGGTAATGCCGGAACTTATCGTTCAGCATTCCATCAACAGCCTCTTTTCGGAAAAAGCCGGCATGGCCCGGGAAAATATCTGCCTCTCCACGGTGCCGCCTACGGCCCCGCCCGCGCCCTGCGTCTACACCGATTTGCCCTACGCCCTCGCGCTGCGGGACCTCTGCCGGAACTACCGGATGCGGGCGCAGATGAACACCAAGTACATGGAGGCTTCGGCGCGGGAAAACACCGTTACCCATGTACTTAACCTGCTTGTTTCCAAACTAACCAGGGCCGACATCCAGTCGACCATCACCCCCGACGAGGGGAGAAACGTTCCCTGGCATATCTACAATGTCGAAGCCTGCGACACGGCAAAACAGGTATTTGCCGGGCTTGACGGTTTTATGGACATGGTGGAGCTGAAAAAAGACGGCCCCCTGAGGGAGGATGCCCGGGAAATTAAAGAACGGGCCTGCCTCTTTATGGAGGAGATTATCGAAGCCGGGGGTTATTTCAAGGCTGTGGAAGCGGGCTTCTTTGTGGATTCGGGAAAGTACCCCGAGAGGAACGGCGACGGCATAGCCAGAAAGATTGACGGCGGTATCGGCGAAGGCACTGTCTTCAAGCGGGACGACGATTATTTCGCGCCTGTTACCGCCCATTACGGTTACAACAATGTCGCCCAGTACGATCCGCAGGCGGCGGACAATCCGTCAAAACTTATCGGCGGCTGTACGTTTGAAGACCCCGGCAAGATCGTGTATATCGACGAGCTTGACGAGGAGGACAATGTTTACAAGCGCATGGAAGAAACGGCGAAGTACCGGCATACCGGGCTTTTAAAGCCTGAAATGGAATGGGCCGCCGACGGAACCGTGATGCTGACCATGTTCCTGCCCGCCCAGCGCCGGGTCGCCGAAGCCGCCGCCCTGGAATTCGCCGCCAAAATGAACCTCCGGGACCCGGAAGTTATCAATGTCGAGATAATGCAGGAGGCGGAGGGCGTGCGCATCGAACTCAAGGGCAAGCTGCCCTTCGAAGTCGATACGGCAAAACTTTCCATTCCGCCGGAGCCGGAACTGCTTTCCCGCGAGGATATCCGCGCCGATATTGAACAGCACCCCATGCGGGTGGTCTGCGCCACGGTCGGCGAGGACGAGCATTCGGTGGGCCTGCGGGAGATTATCGATATCAAACACGGCGGCATCGAAGGCTTCGGCATTGAGGTACATTACCTTGGCACCTCCGTTCCGGTGGAAAAGCTGGTAGACGCGGCCATAGAACTTAACGCGGAAGCGATCCTTGCTTCAACGATCATCAGCCACGACGATATACACTACAAGAATATGAAGCGGCTCCATGAGCTTGCCGTTGAAAAGGGTATACGGGACAAGGTGGCGATTATCGCGGGAGGCACCCAGGTAGTGCCCCGGCTCGCGGCAAACCAGGGCATAGACGCCGGTTTCGGCAGGGGGTCCCACGGCATTGACGTGGCGACCTTCCTTGTCAAGCGGCGGCAGGCAAAACGCGCCGGGGCCTGACCCGTAAAGAAAAGCAATCGGGAAGCCTATGAAGATTGATATCCTTGTCGCCGAAATCGGTTCCACTACGACTCTGGTAAACGCCTTTTCGGACGTCAATTCGCTGGAACCGGTTTTCTGGGGGCAGGGAGAGGCGCCTACATCGGTGCTTGAAGGGGATGTCCGCGCCGGGCTCCGGGGCGCTGTTGATGAACTCTGCCGGAACAAGGGCCTTGAAAGCCTTGAGTACGGCGAGATGCTGGCCACTTCAAGCGCCGCCGGGGGCCTTAAAATGACCGTTCACGGGCTGGTCTACGACATGACCGCCAAAGCCGCCCGCGAAGCGGCCCTGGGCGCGGGGGCGGTGCTAAAAATGGTAACTTCGGGGCTGCTCCGGGAAAGCGATCTGGACGGGATACGGGCAATAAACCCCAATATTATCATGCTTGCGGGCGGCGTTGACCACGGCGAACGGGATACCGCCCTGGCCAACGCGAAAAGCCTCAGGTCTTTGGGAATCAAGGTTCCGATCATCTATGCCGGCAATGCCGATACCCAGACAGAAATAAAAAGTATCTTTGCCGGAACAGGTATTCCCCTCTATATCGTGGAAAATGTCTATCCCCGCATTGACGAACTTAACGTCGAACCTGCCCGCAAAGTTATCCAGGCGGTCTTTGAAGAACACATCGTCCACGCGCCGGGTATGGAGCATATCCGCGATATGGTAACAGGCCCCATCATACCGACGCCGGGGGCGGTGATGGAAAGCGCGAAACTCCTTTACGGCGCAATCGGCGACCTTATGGTTCTGGACGTTGGCGGCGCGACCACGGATATTCATTCCGTTACGGAAGGTTCCGAGGAAATTTCCCGGATGCTGCTTGCCCCGGAACCTGTGGCGAAAAGGACTGTAGAGGGCGACCTTGGGGTTTATGTAAACGCCATGAATCTTGTCGGCCTTATAGGCAGGGCAGAGCTTGAGTCCCGCCTGGGTTTTCCCCTTGAAGATGTTCTCGCTTCGTACAGGGCCATTCCGAAAAATGACGCGGAAATCCGTTTTGTCGAAGCCCTTGCCGCCGAAGCGGTGCGCCTTGCCTTCCGGCGTCACGCCGGCCATATCCGCTTTGTCTACGGCCCCCAGGGGAGGAGCAGCCTTGCGGAAGGCAAGGACCTGACCCAGGTAAAGTACATCATCGGTACGGGCGGCGCCCTTACACGGCTGCCCGGCCGCGCCGGGATACTGCGATCCATTGCCGGGGACGGCGGGCATCTCCGCCTGCTTTCTCCGCCGGAAACAGCCGGGGTTTTGGTGGATAACGATTATATCATGGCCTCTCTGGGGGTCCTGTCAAAGAGGCGCCCGCAGGCCGCGCTACGCCTCCTGCGCTGGAGCCTGAATATCCCGTAAATTAGGAAACCTTTAACATGAACAGTACTGAAACTACTGAAACGGCAGTCCCCTACCCGCTTTTGCGTATTGATCTGCAAAAACTTAAAACAAATACGGAAACCCTTGGCGCGCTTGTAAAGGGCGCGGGGTGTTCGCTCATGATTGTAACAAAGTCTTTCTGCGCGGATAAAAGAATCACCGGAATGCTTGCCGCTTCCCCCCTGGTGGATTTTCTCGCGGATTCCCGCATACAAAACATTAGAACCTACGCGGGATGCGGAAAAGCGACAGTACTGCTGCGCCTGCCCCAGGCGTGCGAGATCGAAGACGTAGTTTCCTGCGCCGATATAAGCCTTAATTCGGATTTGGACACCCTGGAACTTTTGAACCGGGAAGCGGCGCGGCAGAACAAACAACATAAAATTATTTTGATGATCGATCTGGGGGATCTGCGGGAAGGGATCCATTTTGAAAACCACGAAAAGATCCTTAAAACAGCGGAGGCTGTTTTAAGGATGCCCGCTCTTGAACTCTACGGGATAGGTACAAACCTTACCTGTTACGGCGCGATTATTCCAAAAAAAGACAACCTTTCGATTCTTGTATACTGGGCGGAACAGATATACCTGCGGTACGGGGCCAGGCCGGCGCTTGTTTCCGGCGGCAATTCCAGCTCCCTGTACCTGATCGAAAAAGGCGGATTGCCCGGAGGAATAAACAACCTGCGCCTGGGAGAATCGTTCATCCTGGGCAGGGAATCGGCATACGGGGCAAGAATCCAAAACACTTTTAATGACGCGGTAATTCTGGAAACCCAGATTATCGAGGCGCAGGTAAAGCCGTCCATGCCGTCGGGCGAAAGCGGTTTCGACGCGTTCGGAAACAGGCCGGTTTTTGAAGACCGGGGCATGATGAAACGGGCGATATGCGCCGTGGGAAAACAGGACCTTGATC
>JAIRYB010000018.1 GCA_031267955.1 Spirochaetaceae bacterium
CAATATATATAGTAAGGATAGCAGATGGCTTTTAAGGCGAATACCGGCGCGTTTGAGAATTATGTGGCAGGACACGCGCGGCTTGTTGTTGTAACGGCCCTGGGCATACTGGTCCTGGCGGCTGTGGCGGCGCTTCTGGTGTTTTTTTTCGCGATCAGGGGCGCGGAACAGGCGATGGTCCCGGACCTGCGGGACAAGGAACTGGTGTCGGCCCTCCAGGAATTGCAGGCCAAGGAACTTTACCCCCGGATTCAGACCCGTTATTCCGAATCGTCGAATGACCGGGGGTTTATCCTGGAGCAGGACCCCATGCCCGGGACCATTGTCAAGGCCGGGCGGCGGATCAAGCTGATCGTGAGCCAGGGGATGGTGGTCAATAACATAGAAGACTACCGGGGCAGGAATATCGGCGAAGTACGCATGGACCTGCAGGCCCTTTTCGCGTCAACGTCAATGTCCTTGCTTACGATAAAAGAGCCGTTTATGTACGAGTACTCTTCCGAAGAAGCGGGTACTATTTTGCAGCAAAAACCCGAACCCGGGGAGCCTGTTTCCGGGCCGGTAACCCTGGAATTCGTGGTCAGCCGGGGGCCCGCGCATACCATGACGGCAACGCCCAATCTTTGGGGGCTAAGCCCGGCGGAAGCTGTGGGCAGGCTGGGGGAAGCCGGGCTGGGCTTCCGTTTTTCGCTGAGGGAAGCCCGGGGCAGCGAGGACTACGGGACGGTCGTGTTCCAGGAACCGGCAAGGGACGCGGCGATCGAATCCGGCCGCCCGGTCACTGTTCTGGTGACATCCCCTGCCGGCCCGCTTGAAACAGGCGAAGTTTTCGCCCTGTTCAGCCACACGATACCCGAAAACCCCTATCCGCTTTCGGTACGGCTTGAACTCCTGCCGCCGGGCGCGAACAGCCGGGAGCTTCTGGTCCGGACCGATTTCGGCGGGGGCAGCTTTACTTTTCCCTACAAGGCAGTCCCGGGCGCCGTCCTTATTTTTTCGATGGAGGGCCGGGAACTCCACCGCGAAACCGTGATGCCGCCTATGGACGAGCTTTCCCTGGACGAAATCTGATGAAAAAACCCGGATTACCGCCGCAGACGATCCCCCGCGCCGCGCTTGTTCCGGCGTTCATATTGCTTGCGGGAATGCTCTGGGGCCAAAGCCCGGCGCCTTCAGACCCGGAAAGCCCGGCCCATCTTGTGGGGCTTACCCTGAACGAGGTAATCGGGCGTTTCGGCGTTCCCCGGGGGGTGTTCACGGTACGGGGAGGGGAGGAGTGGCAGGATGACGTGGTCTTTAGCTACGGGGACAGGGATTTTTATTTTTACCGGGACCGGGTCTGGCAGATTGCGGTTAAAACGGCCTTTGGGGTACGGGTGGGTGAAAACCGGAATGTGATCCCCCTTGTCATGGGCGACTCGACGGTTGTGGAAGAGGGCTATACCCTTGCGTCCCTGGCCGGCTGGTCCTGGCCCATGAATGTCCGTTTTAATACCGATAACCGCGGGCTGGTAACGGCCATCTATATTTACCGTTCCGATTTTTAGCGCGAGGTCTGTATGGCGAAAATGTGCCTTTGCTTAACCGGGAAAACCATTGCCCGGAATTTGGAAATTTTAAACAGTTACCGGAAGTACGCGGATCTTGCCGAGCTGAGGGTGGATTGCCTTGAGCCCGACGAGCGTTTCCAGATCCGCCGTTTCCCCGAACAGGCGGGACTGCCGGTTATTCTTACCATACGCAGGGAAGCGGACGGGGGCTTTTTTAGCGGGGGCGAAGGATCGCGGGTGAGCCTGTTCTCCAGGGGCCTGGCCTATGCCGAAGCGGACAGGCGGAAAAACTACGCCTACCTTGATATCGAGGAAGATTTTAATGTCCCGAGTATTGAGGAGGCGGCGCGGACCTTCGGCACCCGGATCATCCGGTCGTTTCATAATTTTGGGGGTGTGGATGAGGATCTGGCGGGCAGGATGGACAAGCTCCGCCATGTAGGGGACGAGATTGTCAAGGCCGCGGTATACCCCAAGTCCCTTTCCGACACCATTCGTATCTACCGGGAAGCGAAAAAAATCCAAGGCTACGACAAGATTATCCTGGGTATGGGCCGCTTTGGGGCCAATACCCGGATTCTCGCCGAAAAGCTGGGCTCCTACCTGAGCTATGCTTCGGTCAAGGGCAACGGCGATTCGCCCGAGGCCGCCCCGGGCCAGCTTGATCCGAAAGAGCTGGCCGAGGTTTACCGTTTCAAGAAGATCAAAGCCAGCACCAAACTTTTGGGGATTCTGGGCTACCCCCTGCACGCCACTTCCAGCCCGCCTTTTTTCAACCACGCCTTTACCGAGGAAAATATCGACGCCGTGTACGTCCCCTTCCCTGCCGACACGCTGGAAAGCTTTCTGGAAATAGCCGACGAGCTGCGCCTTGAGGGCGTTTCGGTGACAGTGCCTTACAAGGAACAGGTCCTGCCCTTCCTGGCCCGCAGTTCCGAGAACGTGCAATCCGTAGGAGCGTGTAATACCATGGTCCGTACCCCTGAGGGCTGGATGGGCTACAATACCGACATCAGGGGTTTTTCCGATTCGCTGCTGGGGTTTCTCGGCCGCAAGGACCTTGCCGGCAGGCGGATCAGCATTATTGGCGCGGGGGGGGCGGCCCGGGCGGCGGCGTTCGAGATTTCCCGCCTTAAAGGCAAGGCGCTGATACTGAACCGCACCTTGGCAAGGGCGAAACGCCTGGCCCAGCCCTACAAATTTATCTGTGCCAATGCCGATCCGGAAGGCGCGGAGCTGATGAAGAAATACTCGGATATTATTATCCAGACCACGTCTGTCGGCATGGAACCCGATGTTGCCGGCGATCCCATGCCGGACTATAAATTTACCGGGAGTGAGAAGGTCATGGACCTGGTTTACAAGCCGGAAAAAACCGTGTTTATGAAACGGGCCGCCGACGCCGGGTGCCAGGTGATTAACGGTTATGATATGCTGATAATACAGGCGATTTACCAGTACAATTTCTTTATGGGTACGGAATTTCCCGCGCAGCTTCGCAGCCGTATAGATTTATGAGCCGGGCCGGTACCGGCAATACAGTCCCCGGCCTTGCGGGCCGGTTTTTCAAATTACAGAAAAATTAATCCAGGGGAAAAACTATGGAACAACAGGATATGAAGGTGCTGGTGGGGAACCGGGCGGCGGACCTTCTGGTAAAAGACGGAATGAAGCTGGGCCTGGGTACAGGTTCCACCGTGGTTTACACGGTGCGCCGTGTAGGAACGCTGCTCCAGGAGGGGAAGCTCCGGGATATCAAGGCGGTATCCACCAGTTTCCAAACAACCATCGAATGTGAAAAGATGGGGATACCCCTCTACACCCTGAATTCCCGGGAGATCGGCGGGCAGCTGGACCTGAGCATAGACGGGGCCGATGAAGTTGACGGCCGGAACTACTGCACAAAGGGAGGGGGCGCCGCGCTGCTCCTTGAAAAGATCGTAGCCTACGCCTCGCTGTCCTACGCGCTTGTAATCGACGAGTCCAAGGTAGTGGAAAACCTGGGGCTGGGTTTCCCCATTGCGGTGGAAGTTGTACCCGAAGCGCGGCTTGTGGTAAACCGGGCGCTTGAAGGACTCGGCGCGGAAGCGGCGCTCCGGGAGGCTGTCCGCAAAGCCGGGCCGGTAATTACCGACAAGGGGAACCTGATCCTGGACACGCGCTTCAAATCGCCGGTGGACCCCGCCGCCATGGAGACCGAGATCAACCGCATAGCCGGGGTGGTGGAAAACGGCCTCTTTACCCGGATCAAGCCCCTGGTGCTTATAGTCCGCCGGGACGGCACTATTGAGGAGCGGCGCAAGGGATAGGAGGGGGCGCGGAGCGCGCCACCGCAGGACCGGCCGGAGGGGCGGTCCGAGGAGGCCGGAGCGGGTATCGCGGAGCCCCGGATAGCCCGGTCCCCGCCGGAGGCGGGGATGCGCCCAAATTCCGCCCCGGAAATAGGAAATTATCGGAATAACGCCCCAAGGTCTTTTCATTTTTCCCGATTTTTTATATATTAATCCTATAGGAGTTCACTATGGCAGAACGGCGTTATTTTTTTACCTCTGAGTCAGTCGGCGAAGGGCATCCGGACAAACTATGCGATCAAATTTCGGATTCAATCCTGGACGCCTGTTTCCAGGACGATCCTGAAAGCCGGGTGGCCTGCGAGACATTCGCGTCTACCTCGCTTGTACTGGTTGGCGGGGAAATTACTACCCAGACCTTTGTCGATGTTCAGGAAATTGTCCGCAATGTGACAAAGGAAATAGGCTATGTCGATCCCGATTACGGGCTTGATTGTCATTCCATGGCGGTGCTGGACATGATCCACAGCCAGTCCCCGGATATCAACCAGGGCGTTTCCGGCACGGGTCTTGAAAAATACCAGGGCCAGCAGGGGGCCGGCGATCAGGGGATGATGTTCGGATTCGCGTGCGATGAAACCGAGGAGCTTATGCCCCTTCCCATTACCCTGGCGCATAAAATACTTATCAAGGCGACGGAACTGCGGAAAAAGAAGATTCTCAAATGGCTCCGGCCCGACGCCAAAAGCCAGGTGACTGTGGAGTACGAGGGCCACAAGCCTGTCCGTATTGACGCGGTGGTGGTTTCCCATCAGCATGATCCTGATGTTTCCCATAAGGACATTGAATCCGCCGTTATTGAGGAAATTGTCAAGCCTATCCTTGAACCTACGGGCCTGCTGGACAAGAAAACGAATTACTACATCAACCCAACCGGACGCTTTGTGGTCGGCGGGCCTTTCGGCGACACCGGGCTTACGGGCCGGAAGATTATCGTAGACAGTTACGGCGGCATGGGCCGCCACGGGGGAGGCGCCTTCTCCGGCAAGGATCCGACCAAGGTGGACAGGTCGGGCGCCTATGCCGCCCGCTATGTGGCCAAAAATGTGGTGGCCGCGAAATTCGCGGAACGTTGCGAGGTGGAACTTGCCTACGCTATCGGGGTCCCCTTCCCGGTATCGGTTATGGTGGAGACTTTCGGCACGGCCAGGATCCCGGAACAGCAGATTGAAGACGCGGTCAAGAAGGTATTCGATCTTACCCCCGCGGGGATCATCAAAACCCTGGACCTCCGCCGGCCCATTTACCGGAAAACCGCCTCCTACGGCCATTTTGGCAGGAGCGAGTTCCCCTGGGAAAAGACCGATAAAACGGCGGAGTTGGAACAGGCGGTATCCGGGTAGCGGCTGCGGCCTGTTGGCCCGCAAAATTTTTTGAAGCGCTTTTTTTGCCGCCGGCAAGGGCGGGCGGGCAGGGTTTTTTCGGAACCTTGCGGGTCCGCCGTCCCCGGCGGGATTTAACACGGGGCAATGCGGCCGCCGCGTGCGCCACTTGAGTTTTTGCAGCCATCCGATTAAAGTAGAAATAATGAACGCAGGTAAATTACGATCGGTTTTTTTCCTTTTTTTCCTGATTTGCGCGGGATTTTGGCGGGCGGCGGCGCAGGAGATTGTTACCGCGGAACGTTTTTTGGAATCCGTCTCCGAACGTTACGGGGGTATCAAGGATTACGAAGCCCGGATAGCGATAAGGTCGGGCAACACCGATATGTACGGGGCGGTAAGCCACCTGGCCCCTTCTTTTTTGCGGATCGATTTTACAACCCCCGCGGAGCAGGTTATTGTCTTTGACGGCGAGCTCCTGACGGTTTACCTTCCTGAATACCGCGCCGTTCTGAACCAGGTAGTCGGCGCGGGGAGACGGCCCGGAGCGTCCCTGGCTTCCGCCCAGGGGCTGGTCCTGCTCAGGCGGAACTATGTTTCCTCTTTTGTAACCGGGCCGGAGCCGGTCCCGCTTGAGGAAGGTTCCGGTGAGGCAGTGGTGAAGCTCAGGCTTGCCCGCCGGTCCATTTCTGAAGGGTTCCGGGAAATTATCCTGAGCGTTGATCCGGCAACCCGCCTTATCCGGCGTATTGAAGGCCGGACTATAGCGGACAGTCTGGTACGCTTTGATTTTTCCCAGATTCGGACCAACCAGGGTATCCCGGAAGGCCGGTTTCTATACGATTCGCCGGCATCGGCCAACCTTTACAACAACTTTTTATTTCGTGATACCGATTAGGTACCCGGAGGATATCTGTGGAATCCTTAGGCGAAAAGCTTAGAACCGCGCGGGAAGGCAAGGGTTATAGTTACGACCAGGTATGCAGGGAAACCAATATTGCGGGCCGGTATATCCAGGCCCTGGAAGATGAGGCGTTTGATGTTTTCCCCGGCGAGGCGTATCTTTTGGGATTCCTGCGGAATTACGGCGAATATCTTGGGCTGAACCCCCAGGATCTTCTATCCGCCTACCGGGCGCTGAAGATCCAGGAACAGCCCATCCCGGTGGAACAGCTCCTCCGCTCCCCTTCCCGCGCCCCGAAGATCATCCGGAATGTGGCGGTTGTTATGCTGGTACTTGCCGCAGCCGGTTTTGGGGCATGGTTTTTCCTGAACCGGCCCCGGCAGCCAGAGACGGTGAATATTGTGGAAAGCCGGGAAGCTGCGGAATATGTAATGGACGGGCCTTTTCTGGAGCGCCGTTTTTACCGGGGGGACACGGTGCTGATTCCCGCTGGGAACGACAACTACGAGGTTGAGCTAATTTCCGTAGGAGAGGCGGTAATTTTGAATACCCCCGCAGGGGCAAAGGCTATCGATCTTGGGCAGGAAATGAGCGTCAGCCTCGATCCTGAATCCGGCAATGAGCTGCGGATCACGGCGGTGGATTTCGCGAAAAACAATCCCGGCGCCGGGGTCCAGCTTCGCTTTGACGTGGAATATTTGCCTGCGCTGGCCGGAGGCGGCGGGGCGGCGAATACCGTACTTACGGCCGCGGGGCAGGACGCGCCGGTGAGTGCGGCGGCGGCGGTAAGCGCGCCGGTGGTTTTTACCTCGCCTAACGCCTATCCTTTTACCATACAGGCCAATTTTCAGGGCTACTGCCTTTTCCGCTGGGAAATTATCGCGGAAAGGGACCGGCAGGGCCGCAAAGAGGAGTATTTCCAGCGTTCTTCCGAGCTGAGCATCCCGGCGCAGAACGGGGTCCGTATCGGGGTTTCAAACGCGGCGGCGGTCAAAATTCAGGTGATCGGCGGCGGCCGTACTGTGCCGCTGGAGATCGGGAACGCCGGCGAGGTAGTGGTCGCGGATATACGCTGGGTACGGGACGAAGACGGCCGCTTCCGCCTGGTCCTTCTCAGGCTTGAATAAGCCGAAGCCGTGGCAAGCTATTACCTCGATCCGTTCGGCTGTGTAAAAAACCAGGTGGACGCCGAAACCATGATGGCGTTCCTCGACGACTCCGGGTGGGAGCGCGGCGAGGATGCCGGTTCGGCGGATATTATCATCGTCAATTCATGCGGTTTTATCGACGCCGCAAAACAGGAATCGATTAACGCGGTCCTTTCCTACCGGAAAACGTACCCGCGGAAAAAGATACTGCTTGCCGGCTGCCTTGCCCAGCGTTACGCCGCGGAACTGCGCGAAAGCCTTGCCGAAGCGGACGGTTTTTTCGGGAACGC
>JAIRYB010000145.1 GCA_031267955.1 Spirochaetaceae bacterium
GCTGTCCCCGGGCGCCGCCGGCGCCATATTTGCCATCAACGTCAGCAGAGCGCCGCTGATTAACCATTTATTAATACACATAAAGAAACAATAGCATAAAACGGCAATTGCCGCAACGCGGGTAAGCCCGGGCCGGGATAAACGTATAGAGACAAAATGATAAAAATCGCATAATGACTATTTTTTTGTTCACTTATCCCTCCGCTTTATACACCTATGCCCTGCCCCGGCAAATCCGGGGCATGACAAAAGACAGGCAAATCCGCTATGATAACCTTATGCGCGGAACCGGCTGTTTACCAACAGGGCGTACCCGCGGAAAACCCGGCCGGGTTTGCACGGGCGCGCTGCTTTTCCTCCTGGCGTTTCTCTGCGGAATTTTTCCCTCCTGCGAGCGGACTCTGGGCTGGGGTATGCTGCTCTGGTCAGCCGAAGACCCGGATATTCCGTCGGGGACTATCCTGCCGGTGTATATCCGTTCCAATATCGATCATGCGTGGGTGGCGGGTATACCCGAAGCCTACCTGTCCACCAGGCGGGACGGGCTGGATAAATTTGAGATTCCCCTTCCCCTGCTGGAACTTGTGGGCAGTAGGCGCGCGGCTTTAAATCGCGCCGAAGAATTTAAGGAATATGCCCTGTCCTACGCGGAAACATTGCAGGACGGGCTGCCCATCCGGGAAGAAACCGATAACGGCTCCCGGCGGGTTTACCGCCTGCGTGCCGGGGAAATTATCAAAATACTTTCCAAAAACCAGGGTACTCCCGCCATCAACACCACCGGGGATCCCCTGCCCGGAGACTGGTATAAGGTGCTCACCAGGGACGGCAATATAGGGTATTGTTTTTCCTACCGGCTCAGGATATTTGAACATTCGGGGGGGCCTCTTAACGCGGAGCGCGGCGAAGCCGAAAATACGGAAGACCCGGATCTGGAATTTGCGCTTTCCCGCAATTGGTACCCTGAATCCTATGGGATCATGGCGGCCTCGGGTAAAATCGACATCGAAGAACTGTCCGAAAAATGGCAGTTCCTTCCGGGGCAGGATTCGGGCCTGGCGCGTATTCATACGGCAGGGCTTGACCGGACTTTCCCGTATACAGGCATCAGGCGGGACGGAAGCCGCGCCTGGCATTTCGAGGGCGCGCCCCTGCAAATGGCGCTGCGTTCGGAATCCCTTCTTGCGGTGCAATATTCCGACGAGGGGGGCGCCATGCGGACCCTGCTCTTCGTTACCCTGCCTTCAAGCCCCGAAAATATTATCGTGCAGGAGACCGAGCGCCGGAACGCCCTTTATCAGAATCTCGTTGCCCAGGGGCCCGGTTTTACCAGCAGTAATTACGGGACACTTTCCTTTGCCGCCAACGGCCGGTTCGTATGGGACGAGAATTCCCTGCTTATACCCCAGATTATCCCCCCGTCAACCCTTAATTCCGGCAATGTGGAGATGCGGCTTTTCCTTGGACCGTCCCTGGAAGCCCTTTACAGCGGCGCTTTTACGCTCCGTTTTGACAGCGCGGAAACCGCCGGTTTCCCGGTCCACTTCCTCTATACCCTGGATTCGCAGGGGCTGCGGCTTGAATATGTGAACCGGGAAAATCTTGACGGATCGACGGTAGCCAGGCGCTCATCCTCCCCCGTGATCATCTACTTTTACAAATAGGAACGAAATGGCCTTTGTACAATTCACCAGGGTGTCGCTCGCTTTCGGGGACCGGGATATACTCAAAGACGCTGGCCTGTATTTAGCTTCCGGCTCGCGGGCCGCCCTGGCCGGGGTGAACGGTTCGGGCAAGTCCACGCTGATGAAAATCATTGCGGGAAACCTTAAGGCCGATTCAGGGGAAAGGGCAATCCAGAAGGGCTGCCGCGTATCATACCTGCCCCAGTCGGGAATTGTACACGCGGGAAAAACCCTGAAGGAAGAAGCCGAGACAGCCTACAACAGTGTTGTTTTGCTGCTTGACGAAATGGAAGCGATAGGCCGCGCCCTGGAGGCCGCGAAAAGCGATGACGGCAAAACCAAATCCCTGCTGGGCGAATACTACCGGCTTCATGAAGCTGTAGAAAATTCCGGTTACTACAACAGATCCCAGACAATTTCGGCGGTGCTTTCGGGCCTGGGTTTTGCCGAAGCCGACCTGGATCGCAGGGCGGAGGAATTTTCCGGCGGCTGGCAGATGCGCATAGCCCTGGCAAAAGTACTCCTGGAAACACCCGACATCCTGCTCCTCGACGAACCTACAAACTATCTGGACATAGAGGCCCGCTCGTGGCTGGAAGACTGGCTCCGTTCCTTTACCGGCGGCTATCTTCTCGTGTCGCATGACCGCTACTTTCTGGATGTCACCGTCAACGAAGTTTACGAACTTTTCCAGGGCAGCCTGAAACGCTACACGGGGAACTACAGCGATTATGAAAAGACACGCCAGGCCGATATTGACAGCCTCCTTAAACGCTATGCGGAACAGCAGGAAGAAATCGCCAGGCTGGAAAGCATCATTAACCGTTTCCGTTACAAGGCGAGCAAAGCCGCATTTGTACAGGAGCGGGTCAAGAAACTTGAAAAGATGGAACGGATAGAGATTCCGGAATCCCTCAAGAAGATCAGCATCAATTTCCCGCCGCCGCCCCATTCGGGCCGCGTCGCGCTTACGCTGCGGGGAGTCGGCAAGGCTTACGGGGCGCGCCGGATACTCGCGGGCCTCGATCTGGACCTTGATTCCGGGGAACGCCTTGTAGTGGTCGGCCGGAACGGCGCGGGCAAGACCACCCTGCTCCGTATCCTCGCCGGCGCGGATACCGGATACGAAGGATCGGTCCGGTACGGCGCCGGCATTGCCGCGGGCTATTTTTCCCAGGACGCCGCCGAATCCATGACCGGCCTTGCCCCGGACGGGAGGCCGCAAACAGCGCTGGAGTTCATGGAGGCCGAAGCGCCCATGGCCCTTATCCCCAAAATCCGGGATATGATGGGCGCTTTCCTCTTCCGGGGGGACGACATCTATAAAGGCGTTTCGGTTTTGTCGGGAGGGGAAAAAAGCCGCCTCGCCCTGCTCAAACTGCTGCTTAAACCCATGAATCTCCTGATACTGGACGAGCCGACCAACCACCTGGACATCTACTCCAAGGACATTTTTCTGGAAACACTGGAGAAATTTTCCGGTACCGTGATCTTTGTTTCCCATGACCGCTCCTTTATGGAAGCCCTTTCGACAAAAACGCTGGAACTGCGCGCCGCAGGGCCCGGTTCTCCCGGAACGCCGCAGGGCGCAGGCAGGCACCGCTTGTTTTACGGGAACTACACGTACTATCTGGAACGGCTCCAAAGGGAAGCGGCCGGCGATGCTGCCCCTAAAACGAATACCGCTATTGTTGAAAAAAACAACGTAATAGTTTCCGCCGGAACGGGCGCTTCCCCTGCCGCGCCGCCGCCCCGGGCCGTTCCGGCCGGGGCAGATTCGGCCCCTGTTTTAAACGTGGCCGGGCAGCGGGAGGCGCTCAAACAGAAGCAGGCGCTTATCCGCAGGCTGGAACGGCAGGAAGAGGAAACCCTTGCGGAGATTGATGCCCTGGAAGCGGAGAAGGCCGCGCTGGAAGCCGAGCTTGGAAAGCCGGAAATTTACAGCAGCGGGGAAAGGGCCCGCGCGGTAAAAGCCAAGCTTGA
>JAIRYB010000163.1 GCA_031267955.1 Spirochaetaceae bacterium
TCCGGCTCTTTTTTTCTCCGGTTCACGGCATATCCGGTTCTTTACGGGCGTTCCCGTGTCCTCCCGCCTTTGCCGCTCCTTCGACCTGGGCATTTCTTTTACAGCCCCATGCGCCCAAAACAGACATAGGATAAATACCCGGAACGTTTGTCCCGGGCATCTACAGCTATCCGGTCGGCGCCGCTTGCTTTTTGCTCCTAGCTTGCATTACCGGAACGCCTTATTTCAGAATGGTATCAAAAGCCGGCTTGAAAAAGAGCTGCTGCCGGGGTAGTATACCCCTATGCTGGATAAACTAACCGAAAAAGTGTCCGACGCCCTGCGCTTTGTGGCGGGGAAGTCGGCGATTACCGAAAAGAACATCGATGACGCGGTTGACGCCATAAAGATGGCCCTGCTTGAGGCCGATGTAAACCTGCGGGTGGTGCGGCGTTTTGTCAATTCCACTGTTGAAGAGGCCAAGGGCGAGAAAGTGCTGCGGGCGGTGGATCCGGGCCAGCAGTTTGTCAAAATTGTCCACGACAAACTGGTTTCTTTCCTGGGCGGCGCGAAACAGGATCTCCAGCTTAAAGGCCCCGACACTATTTCCGTTATTCTGATGCTGGGCCTCCAGGGATCCGGCAAGACTACAAGTTCCGCGAAGCTTGCCCTGCGCCTCAAGAAAGAGGGCCGCAGGCCCCTGCTCGCCGCGTGCGACCTGGTACGCCCCGCCGCCGCGGAACAGCTTGCGGTTCTGGGGAATCAGATTGGCGTTCCGGTTTACAGGGAGGAGGGCGCATCGGATTCGGTCAAGGTTTACCGGAACGCCGCCCTCTGGGCCGGGCGTAACCTTATCGACACGCTGATCGTCGATACTACCGGCCGCCTTCAAATTGACGAGCCTATGATGGCGGAACTTTCCCGGCTCAGGGAGGCCGCCAGGCCCGACGAACTGCTCCTTGTCGCGGACTCGATGACCGGGCAAAGCGCGGTGGATATCGCAAAAACTTTTGACGAAAAAATCGGGCTTACCGGGGTAATACTTACCAAGTTTGATTCCGATACCCGGGGGGGCGCGGCGCTTTCCCTTAAGACCGTTACCGGCAAGCCGCTTAAATTTGTGGGTACGGGCGAAAAACCCGAGGACTTCGAACCCTTCCACCCTGACCGCGCGGCGGGCCGTATTCTGGGCATGGGCGACGTAGTAGGCCTGGTGGAAAAAGCCCAGGAAGTTATCGACCAGAAAGAAGCGCTCGAACTGCGGCGGAAGATGGAGAAGGAAAACTTTACCCTGGACGACTGGCTTTCCCAGATCCGGTCGGTAAAGAAGATGGGCTCCCTCAAGTCAATGCTGGATATGATTCCCGGTATGGCGGGCCAGGTAAACGAGGACGATATCGACAAGGCGGAGATGAACCAGCAGGAAGCGATACTGTCATCCATGACCCGCAGGGAACGGGCGAACCACCTGATCATCGGCCCTTCCCGGCGCGGCCGTATCGCGCGCGGTTCCGGCACTTCGGTGGCCGAGGTGGGAAGGCTGCTCAAGCGTTTCGAAAAGATGCGTACCATGATGAAGAAGATGGCAAAGATGGGGAAGAACCCGCAGGGTATGCAGAACATGCTTGGGCAGATGGGCGCCAGGTTCGGGAGGTAGGTATCAAGTTTTTCAACGCCGGCCCGCCTTCAAGGATGATCGGGAAAACACTGCCGCTGTCCGCCCTGGCCCTTGCGGCGCTGTTTTTGTTTTTCCCCATCCGCGCGGCCGCACAGGTAACCGGCGCGCGGGCAGCGGAAGCCGGAGGCGGCCGCGTTTCAGGCGTATCTGTGGCGGGCCTCAGGAGGACCAGGCCCCATGTAGCGGAACAGCCGCTGCGCAAATTTATAGGCATGGATGCCAATAGCGTAAATACCGAAGACGTTTACGCCGCAATTCTCGCCATGGGCATACTGACGCCTATTGAGATTTTTTTCGCGGACGATCCCGGCGGGCCGGGAAAGATTCTGGTTGCGGTTGTTGAGGAAAAATGGACTTTTTTTCCCGTACCCATAGTAATCGCCAGCCAGGATACCGCCAGTTTCGGCCTTGGGCTTATGGATTCCAACGCGTTCGGCCTGAATGACAAAATGATCCTGATGGGGATGTACAGCCTGACGGGAAGCTGGACCGCGACCGCCCTGTATATGGCCACGCCTGACCGGGACCGCGGCATAGGCTGGCAGATCATGGGGTTTTACTCGGATCAGAGCAGGGTCGATACGGATCAGAAAAGATCCGTTATAAGGCAGTTCAACGTAAGTTCGGCCGGCGGCGGCCTGGGTATCAATTATTCTTTCAACAGTTTCCTGACCGCGGGACTTTCCGCGGGGGTACAGAACCACATGCTCCGTGAAACCGCGGACCCTGTCGAAATGCCGGGACAGGGGATCCTGGTCCTCGGCATTGTTCCCTCTTTATCGGCGCGGCGTACCGAATGGGACGGCTATTTCCTTTCCGAGCAGGGCGTCTCCGTAAATTATACTTTTAACGCTGTCTTTGACGCCCCGTCTTTTCATTCGGTTTCCCTTAGCGGCGCTTTCGCGAAATCCATTATCCCCGGCTTCAGGGCCGATATCAGGGCCGGCGTTATCTACGCTCCCGGCGCGCCGGTCCTGTCCGAGTCCCCGCCTTCGGGCGCGAAGGTGGACATACTCCCGTCGACATTTTCCGCGCGGAATTACGCGGGTATCTCGGCGGGCCTTGAAAAGCACCTGTTCAAATTCGGCTTCGGCACTCTTTCCGTTGCGGCCGCGTATCAGGCCCTCTGGTCCCAGGGCCCGATCCTGGGACACCAGTTCGATCACGGCCCGGCGGGCGGCATCAGGCTTTACCTGAGCAGGATCGCCCTTCCCGCCATGGGCCTTGGAGCGGCCTATAATGTACGCGCCGATCTTTTCCAGGGTACCTTTACTATCGGCATGAGTTTTTAAGGAGTAGTAATACTATGAGACCATGGCCCGCCCTTGCCGGTATGGCGAAGCTGCTCGAATTGCGGGGCGGGGAAACGCTCTTTTATTACGCGAGCGGCAACGGCCCTGCGCGCGGTCCCGGCGCGAAAAAGCCGCTTGTTGTCCTGATACACGGCCTGGGGGACGAGGCCGATTCCTGGCGCGGCCTTATACCCCTTCTGGGGGAACGCTGCCGTGTCCTTGCCCCGGATCTGCCGGGTTTCGGCCGTTCCGCCGCCCCGGGGAAGATCAGCGTAAAGCGGCATATCCGGGCGATTATCCGGCTTTTGGAAGAAGAAGGCGCGGGGAGGGAAAACCCGGCAATACTGGCAGGGAATTCCATGGGGGCGCTGATCGCCGAGGGGGCGGCCCTTTCCCGGCCGGAACTGGCGAAGGCGCTGATCCTTATTGACGGCTGCTTTCCCCTGGCCGCGAAACCGGACAGGGGATTGCTCTTCCTCTGCCTGCCTTTTTTGGGGAAACGCTGGTACCGCCGGTTCCGCGAGGATCACGACGCCGCGTACCGATCGCTCTTTCCCTACTACGCGGATTTTGAGGCAATGGGCGAGGCGGACCGGCGTTTTTTGCGGGAGCGGGTTATTGAGCGGGTGGAAAGCGCTGCGCAGGAACGCGCTTATTTTGCTTCCCTGCGCAGCATGGTGCGGGTTTCCCTGGCAACAGGCCGGCGCTTTCTAAAAAAACTGGACCTGTTTCTGCGCGGCAGCGCCGGTTCCGCGCGGGCAGCCGGGGATATTTCGAAGAGGCTCCTTATGATATGGGGGGAGAAGGATATAGTTATGCCCCAGGCATCGGCGAAACTCCTGCGCGAGGCGTTTCCGGAAGCCGCCTTTGCCGTCATCGGGGGAGCCGGGCATCTTCCCCACCAGGAAAAGCCCGGGGAAACAGCGGCGGCGATACTACGTTTTCTGGACCGGCAGGTTGATTAGGCTCAACACACCAATATGGCAATTGCAGAGAATTTGACGCCTGTCATTCTTGCGTCAACTCCCCCCGCAGCCGGCGGACTTCATCTTCCAACTGCTGTATTTGCCCGTCTTTCACGGCTAACTGCTCTTTGTTTGCGGCTAACTGTTCCTGGTATTCGGCGGCGGCCTGGTTATAGCCTTCTTCCCGTACATAGGCTTCCCGCGCCTTGCGTACCCGCCTGGCGTCGTTCAGGTCGTCTATGAACCACCGTATCTCCTCACGCAGAGTCAGACGGCGGTATTCCTTTACCGC
>JAIRYB010000180.1 GCA_031267955.1 Spirochaetaceae bacterium
TAGGCGATAAGTTCGTTCTGGGGGGTAATGGGGTAGCCGAAGTAAGCCTTGCAGCCCGCCCGCAGGGCGGCTTCCGCAATGGCGTCGTTCCCCTTCATTAAGAGTTTTTCGCTCATACTGCGTCCTCCAGGGCGTAGACCTCGATACAGACATCGGGGCAGACCTCGTAACAGTTCCCGCAGGCGATGCACTTTTCCGGGTGGACCGCTTCCGAAGGGTAGGACCCCGAAGCGTTGGGAGCCGGGCTTTGCGCCAGCACCTTTACCGGGCAGGCGCGGATGCAGAGCAGGCAGCCCTTGCACAGGTCCCGGTCGATTATAATTTTTCCCTTTCTTGCCATGTGGAGGCTTCCTCTCGTGTAATGGGTTTTTTCATTCTAGTGGACTTGGAACCAAGTGTGAAGGCCCGGAAGCTTCCAGGGCCCGGCAGCTTCCGGCGGTTTTCCGGGGCAGGGCGGGCCTGTTTTGGAACAAGTCCGGTTATTCATACGAAAAATAATACCTAATGTTTGTGTTTCGCTGGTGTTCCGAATGAAAAACCCAAAAGGCGAAGAAACCAAAAAATATGATAAACAACTTGCAGTTTATGATATTTGTCATTTTTGCTTGCTTTTTCAGGCTATGGACATGAGTATTTCTATACTTTGTCTTTCCCTGCAGGAGGAGTCTCGCATGGTACGACTCGCCATTGCTATGAAAGGCGAAAATGAACTCAACCATACGGCAATTGCACTGGACGCCATTGCAGATTTTTCAGTTGTCGGAGCCGCGTCGGACAGCTACCGGATTCTCCGGTTGATTGAATCCGAGCAGCCGGATATTGCCATTTTGGATTACCATCTGGATCAGATCAGCGGCCCGGATCTTGTTCCCACCATCAAACACCGGTCCCCCGGTACATCGGTAATAATTATTTCCCCCTACGATGACGAAAACCACGCGTGGACTGCCATGAGCAGGGGAGTTTCAGGTTATATAGTGCGAAAATACGACATGGGCACATTAACCGGTATCATCCACGTGGTCCATAAGGGGGGCCTGTATATTTCCCCCCGGATTGTTACACAGATACTGCCGCAGTTTCACCGGTACCAGAAAATATTCCGGAATATTAATTTTATGAAAAACAAAAAAGTCTTTGTCCGGCCGAAAGCTTTTTTCGATCTTTCCCATACCGATCAGCAGATACTTGAATTTATGAGCCAGGGCAAAACCACCAAGGAAATTGCAGAAAACATGAATCTTAAAACAGGAACCATTCGTAATTACATTTCCGTTATGATGAAGAAAACGGGAGTCCACAACCGGGCGCAGTTGATCTGCTTTGCCCTGTTCATAAAGCCCGCCGAATAGTCAATGGACACAGCGCCGCCGCAGGTTTATCATACAGATACGGAGGCTGCCCCATGAAGACCCTGTGCGGAATCGATCTTGGAACCCAAAGCTGCAAGGTGATCCTCTACGATTGGGAGAAGAAAACAACCGTAGCGAAGGCCCAGGTCCCGGTGGACATGATAAGCGGAAATGACGGAAGGCGGGAGCAAAAGGCCGAATGGTACGACCAGGCTCTGGCCGACTGCTTTGACAAACTGGACGGAACCTTGAAAAAGACCATCGCCGCCCTGGGGGTTTCCGGCCACCAGCACAGCCTGGTGCCCCTGGATGGGGAAGGCAAGCCCCTCTACAACGTCAAGCTCTGGTGTGATACCTCCACCCAGGCCGAATGCGATGAACTTACCGCCGCCGCCGGGGGGGAGGCCGCCCTGATACGGCTGGCGGGACTTCCCATGCGGCCCGGTTATACGGCCCCCAAGATCCAGTGGCTCAAAAACCACAAGCCCGATGCCTTCGCCAAACTTGCCCACATCCTCCTGTCCCACGATTACCTTAACTGGCTGCTTACCGGGGAATACACGGCGGAGTACGGCGATGCCTCCGGTACCGCCCTGTTCGATGTGCGTCAGCGCGTCTGGTCGGAAAAGGTCTGCGGCCTTATCGGCCCCCGGGTTCTGGGGGCCCTGCCCAAGCTCATTCCCCCCGGCGGCGCGGCGGGCCGGGTTTCCGCCCAGGCCGCAGCCCGCTACGGTATACCCCAGGGGGCGGTGGTAGCCGCCGGCGGCGGGGATAACATGATGGGGGCCATCGGCACCGGCACGGTGAGGGACGGAACCCTTGCCATGAGTCTGGGGACCAGCGGCACCCTCTTCGGGTATTCGGGGAAACCCGTGATAGACCCCACCGGGAATCTGGCGGCTTTCTGCTCCTCCACCGGGGGCTGGCTCCCCCTGCTCTGCACCATGAACTGCACCGTGGCCAGCGAGGAACTGCGGAATCTTTTCGGCATGGACGTACAAGCCTTCGACGCGGAGGCCGCCAAGGCCCCCATCGGCGCGGAGGGAATAGTGGTGCTGCCCTTCTTCAACGGGGAGCGGACCCCCAACCTGCCCTTCGGCCGGGCCAGCATCAACGGTATCACCGCCGCCAACTTCAACAGGGCTAACATCGCCCGGGCCAGCCTGGAGGCGGCGATCTTCGGCATGAGGATCGGCCTGGCGGGCTTCCGGGACCTGGGCTTTACGGCTAAAGAAATCCGGCTTACCGGCGGCGGGGCCAAAAGCTCCCTGTGGCAGCAGATCGCCGCGGACGTAACCAACCTGCCGGTGGTGCTCCCCGCCGGGGAGGAAGCCGCCGCCCTGGGCGGGGCCATCCAGGCCCTCTGGTGCCTGAAAAAGCAGGAAGACCCCCCTCAGGAGGACCCCTCTCAGGAAGGCGCCTCTATCGAGGCCCTGTGCGCGGAACATGTGGGTATTGAGGGGGGCCGGACCGTCCTGCCGGACCCCGCGGCGGTGGCGGCCTACGACAAGGCCTACGCCGAGTACGAGAAATATTTGGGGGCCCTGGGCCCCCTGTACCGCTGAGACGAACCGCCGCAGGCGGACCGCTCAAAGCGGAGAACGTGCCGCCGGACAGACCGCGCCGAAAGGCCGGCCGGCCGGGGGCCGTCCATAAAAATTCAGCATGCGGCCGCCGCGCCGCACAGGAGTGAATCATGGCGGATTTCTACGTTGGAGACAAAGAGTACTTCCCCAAGATCGGCAAGATCCCCTACGAGGGACCGGGGAGCGACAACCCCCTGGCCTTTAAGTTCTACGACCCGGAAAAGAAGGTGGGCAAGAAGAAGATGAAAGACCACCTGCGCTTTGCGGTGGCCTACTGGCACAGCTTCTGCGCCGATGGTACCGACCCCTTCGGCGCCGCCACCCACGCCCACCCCTGGATCGCCGATGCCAAGAATCCCATGGACGCGGCGGCGCATAAAATGGACGCGGCCTTCGAATTTACCAGCAAGCTGGGCGCGGAGTTTTACTGTTTCCACGACCGGGACATGGCCCCTGAGGGATCAAGCCCCGCGGAAAGCGAGAAAAACCTCTTCACCCTGGTGGCCCGGGCCAAGAAACTGCAGAAGGCCGCGGGAGTAAAACTGTTGTGGGGAACCGCAAACCTCTTCACCCATCCCCGCTTCATGAACGGCGCCGCCACCAACCCGGAGTTCGGCGTCGTTGCCCTGGCGGCGGCCCAGGTCAAAGCCGCCATCGACGCCACCATCGAACTGGGGGGCCAGGGCTACACCTTCTGGGGCGGCCGGGAAGGGTATATGAGCCTCCTCAATACCGACCTTAAACGGGAAAAGGAACACCTGGCCCGCTTCCTCTCCCTGGCCCGGGACTACGCCCGGAAGCAGGGCTTTAAGGGGGCCTTCTACATCGAACCCAAGCCTATGGAGCCCACCAAGCACCAGTACGACTACGATACCGAAACGGTCATCGGCTTCCTCAGGGCCAACGGCCTGGACCAGGACTTCCGCCTTAACATCGAAGCCAACCATGCGGAACTGGCGGGCCATGACTTCGCCCATGAACTGGAAACCGCCGCCGCCGCGGGACTCTTCGGTTCCGTAGATGCCAACCGCGGGGAGCCCCGGAACGGCTGGGACACGGACCAGTTCCCCACCAGCTTCTACGAAACCGCCCAGGCCATGTACACCATCCTTAAAGCCGGGGGCTTTACCACCGGGGGCCTCAACTTCGACGCGAAGATCCGCCGCAACTCCATCGATCCCCAGGACCTTTTCATCGCCCATATCGGCGGCATGGACAGCTTCGCCGTGGGCCTGGAGATCGCCCAGCGGATCATCAACGACGGCAAAATCCCCGGCTTCGTAAAGAAGCGTTACAGCTCCTTCAGTTCCGGCAGCGGAGCCAAATTCGAAAAAGGAGAACTGTCCTTCGAAAACCTGGCAGCCCTTGGACAGAACGACTACGGCAAATTCGGCCTGAGCAGCGGAAAACAGGAATACCTGGAAAACATCTTCAATCAATACCTTCTGGGCTTGTAGAGTCCAAAAATCCACCGGGGACCCGGTTTCCGGGTCCTTTTTTCAAGAAGAATTTTTCAGAGGACTTTTTCAAGGAGACACATCATGAAGATGACATTCCGCTGGTTCGGGTCCAAAGACGATTCGGTAACCCTGCATCAGATACGGCAGATCCCCGGAGTCACCGGGGTAGTCGCC
>JAIRYB010000231.1 GCA_031267955.1 Spirochaetaceae bacterium
CTTCCCCTTCCCGGGCGGCCGCCTTTTCCGGCGGAACTTCCGTATTTTCAGGAAAGACCGTATCTTCCGCAGGAATTACCGTGTCCCCGGAGAAAGCCGCTTCTTCCGGCCCGGCCGCCGCGTCCCCGGAGAAAACCGCTTCTTCCGCCGGAATTACTGTGTCCTCCGGAAAAGCCGCTTCGTCCACTGGAATTGCCGCGTCTCCCGGAAGGGCCGCATCTTCAGGATGGAGCACGGGATCAGCAACAGCTGGTTTTTCCGGCGGGGTTAACGCCGGGAATTTGAACATATCCCAGTATCGCGGGGCTTCCGCGCCGGCGGATTCCGGGACGGCCTGGCTTTCGGCCGGGGCATTCTCTTGCGGCGCTTCGGCGAGATCGGATCCCGTCGCCAGGGTTTCTGTTTCCGGAGCAGAACCGGCCCCGGCATAAAAAGGGGGGGACTCTGCGGCCGCCAAAACGCCTTCCGTGGCCGCCAAATAATCCGCCGTGGCCGGGATATTGTCTTCAGGCGCAAATTCCGCCCCGGGCGTCCCGGATACGGAAAGACGCGGCGCAAAAGCCGCTGTTACGGATTTAAGGTCCTCCGTGTCGCGGTACTCGCTTACGGCGCTGTCCCATTTTTCCCGGGTTTGGCACACCGTTACCTTGCCGTGGAGCAGGCATCCCTCGTCGGCCTGAATGCGCTGGGTGATAATATCCCCCAGAACTATGCCGGTGGCAAGGATAAGCACCCGGTCGCTGGCCAGGACGCTGCCGGAAACCACCCCGCCAATAGTCACGGCGGTTCCGGTGATATTGCTCTTCATCCTGGCCCGCTCGCCAATAATGATCCGGCCTCTGGCGCTGAGGTTTCCGCAGAGACTGCCGTCTATCCTGGTAAAACCGGCCGAATCAACATCGCCGTTTATGGATGTATTGGGGCCTATTATAGTATTGACCGAGAAATCTTCGCGCTTACCGGCAGGCATACAATTTAACGGCCGGTCCTGACATTGCTGGACCGGATATTCAGGTACTTGTAGGGATCGACCACATCCGAACCAACATGGATCTCGTAGTGCAGATGGGGGCCGGTTGAAAGCCCGGTATTGCCTATATACCCGATAACCTCGCCCTGCTGGACTCGCTGCCCCTTTGTCGCCTTGAAAGACTGAAGATGCGCGTAACGGGTATAAAATCCATGTTTGTGTTTGATGGTGATATAATAGCCAAAGCCGCCGACAGGATCGTATTCCATAGTCACAACCTGGCCGTCGGCAGTGGCGACTACCGGGTCTCCCGAACGGTAGGTGGACAGGTCTATCCCTTTATGAATGTAATACTGGCCGGTAAAGGGATGCGAATTCTGCCCGAAGTACATGGATACATGGCCGATGCCGCCCCTGATGGGCCAAATATTGGGAATTTCCGTAAGCAGAGCGCTCTGGGACGAGAAAAGCGAACCCAGCTCTTTGACCGGGTCCACCGCGGAGGCCAGATAATCGGTGAGATTGCGGATATCGTCCACCTCTTTCAGGGTACCCGGAGCGGTTTCCTGTATGCCCAGGAAAGAAGACAGATCCCCGGAGGCGGCGGGGTTTTCGGCGCTATTTATCGGGGTATCCAGGCCCAGTTCGGAAAGGGTATTGGACAGCGTAGCCTGGAAACCGCGTGTCTGGCGCAAAAGCCGGGCAATTTCATCCCGGAGCTGGTCCAGGCTTGCCTGGGTGTCCTTAAGACGGCTGTCTTTTAACGCCAGGGTATTCCGGGTGCCGTTGTAGGAACTGCCGTACCAGAAAAAAGCCCCGGCAGCCCCTACCAGCATGAGTACGGCGCAGCAGAGAGAAGTCACGCTGATGTTAAAATTGTAGACTTTTTTTTCCGAATGGGGGACCAAAACTACAGTATAGCGCCGTGTAATAGCCATACCGAGGGCCTTAAGGAAACGTCCCGCTTTGAGTACAGCCATAACGGCAATATTTTTCATTTTTTGGACAAGGCCATCTTCAAATCGCCTATATATATGGACCGGGGCCAATGACTTTCTCCATACTCTTCAATTATCGTCAAAAGAATTTCAAGCTTGATAATTTACACTAAATAATACCCCATATGTCAAATATAAATCAATACATATTTTCGAACGCCGGCCAGGGCCGGCTTTTACCCGAAAAAGGGCCAATGTTCCCCGCCCCGTCTCAGAACAGCCCGTTCGGGGCATTTACACACACGGCAAAACAGCCTGATCAGGCGATCAGACTGTTTTCCGGGCATACAGCTTTCATTCGAAGGGGGTTTAATACCCCGTCGAAGCTCCGGTCCGCGGAGGATTATTCCACTTTGAAGCGGGAAACCTCCTTTACCAGAATGTCGATATTTTCCTTGTTCTGGCCGCTGATGTCGTTCACCCGGCTGACCGCCACGTTTATCTGGTCGGCCCCGGCCGCCATCTCGTTCATCCCGTTCGTAATCTCCTGGGTCGCCATTTCAAGGTTCTTCCCCTCGGTGATCACCTCCCGGCTCCCCTCCAGCATCTCCTCAGAACCCCCCTTGACCATCTGCGTTATCTCGTTAAGCTGCCCGATCACTTCCAGTATCTGCCGGCTCCCAACGCTCTGCTCTTCCATCGCGTTCCGGATATTTTCGCTCTGCTCGGAAACCGTTTTGACGCCGCTGTCGATAGCCTCGAACTTGTTCAATACGCCGTCCGTGGACTTGGTGATCTTGTCGATGGACTCCTTGATCTTTTTCAGCACCGTCCCTATCGTCTTCGACTGCTCCCCGCTGCTCTCCGCCAGCTTCCGTATCTCGTCCGCCACTACCGCGAACCCTTTCCCCGCCTCCCCCGCGTGGGCCGCCTCTATCGCCGCGTTCATCGACAGCAGGTTCGTCTGGCTCGCGATGTTTTCCATCACCGCGTTGATTTCCAGCAGGCCTTCGGAGTCCCGGGCTATTTCCTGGATGTCCGTAGCGACTTCCTGGAGGCCCGTGCGGCCCACGTCGCTCGCTTCCAGCAGTTCCTGCACGTTCTCGGCGTTTTTCAAAAGCGTCTGGGTGACTGAGTTGATATTGGCGATCATCTCCTCGATGGCGCTGGAAGATTTGGCCACGCTGGCGGTCTGGTTTTCCACATGGCCGTTAAGTTTGTCGATATTGACGGTGATCTGTTCCATGGTGGCGGTGGTTTCGGTGACGCTGGCGCTCTGGTTGATAACCCGGCCCTTGATACTCTGTATATTGGCGGTTATCTCGTTGATAGCCGCGGCGGTCTGGGTCATGTTGCTGGCGAGCTCGTTGCCGATGTCGAAGAGGGCCACCGCCTGGTTTTTGATGGTGATAATCAGGGTCTTTATCTTTTCCAGGGTTTTATTGAAGTAGTTGGACAGATCGGCGATTTCGTCTTTCCCGTGAACATTGATTGTCTTGGTCAGGTCCCCCTCCCCTTCGGAAATGTCCTTGAGGGTCCGGGCTACGTTGACGATGGGTTTGGTGATATTTCCCGCTACAAAGAAGGTGATCACCCCCGCAACGATAATGGCAATTACCACGATAATAATAGTAATCCGGGTAAGCCGGTTTACCGCCGCTAATACATCTTCTTCCGGAACCGATGTAAGAATGGTCCAGGCGGTTTTTACACCGCCCACGTAGAAAGGATAGCTCTCAAAGATACGGCCGGTATTCTGCCCCGAATTCGGTACCCCGGTTCTAAGGGTTTCCAGGGTATCGTTCACCGCCTGCTGGCCGAGTATGGCCACCGAATCGGTATCCGTTATCTTCTGGCCCACCTTGTTTAGATCATAATGGCCCACAATGGTTCCATCGGTAGAATACATAACCGCCCGCCCGGTTCCGTACGGCTGGATCCGGGCGATGGTATCAGAAGCCGAAGAAAGATCCACCATGATCCCCACCCTGCCTACAATACCGTTTGCGGTGACAATAGGATAGCAGAGCCTCGTGGTGATGATCCGTTTTCCTGTAAAGGTTGAAAAGTAAGGCTGGCTTATTACCGGATCGGTACTTTCTATGTTGGCGGATACATCGTTGTAGAGTTCGTATTCCGACAGGGATCGCTTTTCAAGGGTTCCCGATGCCCGGGAATACCACGGCATATACCGGCCTGTTGAATCGGTCCCCTGATCGTTGAAAAATTCGGCGTCCCTGCCGTCAATGGCATTGGGCTTCCAGATGGAAAACATCCCCATAAAATTAGGATTGGATTCCATAATGGACAGTATGGTATTATCATAACGGGCCCGCCGTTCCGCTACCGGAACCGCTTCAAAAGAATTCATAATTTCCGCCAGCGTCATGGCTACGGATAGGTAATTTTCGTAGCTGTTCTGCGCCATTACAGAATGTCTGCCGGTTAATTCTTCCAAATTTGAAAAAGCAGCTTCGGTTTGCAGGGACTGCGCCCTCATAAGCAAAATAATCGACACCCCGACTACAGAGATCGTCAGCAATAGAGATGTGATTAATGTAAGCCGCAATTTAAGTTTCATAAATATACCCCTTAAGTATGTCAGGGCGAATCGCCCGAAGCTAAAAAGCTCCCCAAACAGGGATCAGCCATTAAGCTCTTTCAGAATAAAGTATGAACGATCCGCAAAATAAGTCAACGATTTTTGAAATTTTTGGAGAGTATTAAGATAAATGTTCTCAATTACTATGCAAAGATACCGATCCGGTACGCAGTTCCGCCCGGAACATAGGCTGGCTATCGGCGGCGCGGCGGCCTTCAAAGGCTATGGCCCGGCTGTAATTCCCTTCGGATACGGAGGCGGCCTTTGGATCGGCTGTATCGATGCCGGCGGCCCACAGTTCGATAAGCTCGCCGTACCGGATTTCGTTGAGGTAATTAATATCCAGCCGGATGCGGTCCGCTTTTTCCAGGGTTTCGGCATCGCCCAGATCCTGAATCCAGGGGATGTACCGGGCGTTGTTCACATGGCCGTTGTAGTCTATGTCCGAATAGGCGGCCCGGCGTTCCCCGGCTTTTTCCAGATTTTCCCTGGCCTCAAGGCCCGGCGGCACGCCGGGAAGCGCGTCAAGCCCGTCGTTTTGGGGAAACTTTTCCACTACCGGATGAACCCTCAGCGGGCGGCGCCGGTCCAGATCCAGGATGATCCAGTCACTCCTGCTGCGGACCAGGACCTGGCCGTCCCTGTCCTGAATGTCGTAATCCCTTACGGCAAAAAGCCGGTCCGCGCCCCGGGGCCAGGACCGCACGATTACTGTCTCCCCCCATTTGGGCCGGCTGTCTATAACCACCGCCATCCGGGAAAGAATCCAGCCCTGCCGGGACGCGGCCAGGGCGTCACGCCCGACGCCCAGTTCCTCGGCATGGCTGATCGCCAGCTCCTGGAACACATCGAAAACCGCCGCCAGGGTAAGCCGGTCCGACCGGTCGATG
>JAIRYB010000248.1 GCA_031267955.1 Spirochaetaceae bacterium
TTTATCCGGAACCGATTCTCCTTTTCGCTTTAAATTCGATGGTTAAGAAAAGCGGCTCCCTCTGATGATATATGATTCCTAACCCGCGGTTTTAAACGCGATTTTTAAAAATTGGATTACTTAACTAAAAGTGTAACATATCCTCCTTAAAGATTATACCCCCTCAGTCGAAATATTTTCAGTTTCTTTCGTAAATTCTTTAAAAAACAAGCCCCCGGCGCTTGTCGCGCTTTGCGTGTAAAAACCACAAAAATCGCCGATTAGGCGGTTTTGCCTTGCAAACCGCCGTCGAACCAAAGGTTCACATGCGGATAATCGGGATTTTTGTATAAATATGCAAAAACCTACAAGTGCAACAGGCTCCTAGAGCAGGCTTTTTGCCGTGGCAATGCGTATGGCATCGGCCCGGTTTACCGCGCCGAGTTTGTTGAATACGCTCCGCAGGAAACTGTTAAACATATTGAGGGATATTTGCATATCTTCGGCGATTTCTTCGCTGGTACGGCCGCGGGCAAGGCCGTTGAGCACTTCCAATTCCGGCTTCGACAGCTTCGGGGAAGAAGCGTCGCCGGCGTCCCTGTATTGGGCGGCCACCAGAGAGCGCCCTTTCGCGTAGGCCGAGGCGGCGCTGCGTATGTTCAGCAGCCATGCCCGGGGAATCCCCGCCGCGGGGTTCTGCGGGCCCTTTTCCCCTTTCGGGCTTTTAAGGGCGGCGTTCGCCAGGCTGTACATATACTCCCCCAGCTCGATAAAAGGCATGTCCAGGGCGTCGGGGGCCGCGGCGTCGTAGGCTTTCCCAAGGGCCGCGAAGGCGCCCGCCCCGTCGCCAAGCTGGTAGCGGATCGCCGCTTCCAGGGCGGCTGTTTCCAGGAAGCCTAAAAGAAAACTTCCCAATTCGCCCCTGGCCTTTTCCTGTTCCAGGGCTTCCAGCGCCGCCGGGTAATCTTTTTCAAAAAACAGGCACCGGACTTTTACCAGGGTGTCAAAGCCGCGGAACAGGGCGTTCAATTCCCCTTCTTCGCGTTCTTTTCTGAGCCAGGGGGCGACTTTTTCCGCCATATCGAGGCGGGCGTAAAAACGACCCATAATGATGTCATAAATCACATAGCGGTTAAGGTATTCGCCTTTTTCCAGCAGGGCTTTCATCTGCCGATCCAGTTCCCTGATGCCCGCGGCATCGCCCTTGTGGACACATATCCGCATCAGGTAGAACAGCGCGCGGTTTTCCACCTCGTACTGGTTTTTTTCCCGGCCCCGGAACGCCGCCTGGCGGGCGAACTGCTCCGCCTTGTTTAAATCACCCTGGTAATAGGCCAGTTCCGAGCGGGCCAGGGCGTCGACGCCGTAAAAATAACCTCCCAGGGAAGCGGAAACAAAGGGGACGGCGGCGGAACACGCATCAATATAGGCGCCGATTTCCCCCGGCTTTGCGGGAAACCCCGCCTGAATCACATAGGAATTGAGATTCGTCTGGTTTACCTGCCCCTGGACCGGCTCCGGATTCTCCAGGTAATAACGATAGCCCTTTTCAAACCAGCGGGCAAAATTATAATCCCTGGTATAGCGCGAGGCAAAAGCGCGCAGTATCCCCAGCCTGTTGCAGGCGGCGGCAAGGAACCAGGAACGGCGGGGATCCGGCGGCCCGGCCTCATAGCGGGCTATACCCGCCCGGAATTCCCCGGCGGATTCTTCAAAACGATCCAGAAGCGCCAGAAGCCGGGCGCGGACAATAAAGCGCAAAAAAATGAAATCCCAATCTTCCCCCTCCCGTGCGAGGAGTTTTTCCTCATTTGCCGCGATCAGATGTTCCGCCGTTTCCAGAAAAAAAGACGCCATCGCCCGGGGCAGCATACGGGGAAGGGATTCGATAAGCCGGACAAAACCCCTGTAATCCCCGGCCCGCCCGTACTCCACGGCGGCGTCGGTGGGCAGGTTGTTTTCGATACACCACTGCGCGCCCTTGCCGCAAACCTCCCTAATCTCCTCTTCGGCAAGCTCCGCCTGCTTTTCCTTAAGGAATTCCAGAAAAAGATGGTGTATCCTGTAGCCGTGGAGATAGGCGTCAAAACGGATAACCGACGTGAATTTTTCCATGGCGGAGATGTTCCCCCCGCCGGATTCAAGCCTTTCCAGAAGATTCCGGGGCCAGTGTTCAATGAGGGACAGCTTGATGAGGAATTTCCGGAGCTCCGCCCCCATGGCCGAAAAGATATTTTCTTCCATTTTCCTGACCGGCAGCATAACCCGGTCCCAGGCCCGGATTCTCCCCTGCCTGACGCCGGAATCAGAGCCGGCATACCCCGCTTTTATCCCCTGGAGTACCAGGGCAAGCGCCAGCGCCCAGCCTTCGGTATCGCGGCAGACCAGATCGAGCTCGTCCTGTTCAAGGGGGATGCGCTGGAGGCGGAAATACTCGGCTATTTCCTCTTTGTTGAACCGGAGATCGTCGGCGCTAATCTGGGAGAGCTGCCCTTTTGCCAGAAAACCCACGGTATTCATCGCCGGTTCCCTCTGCGAGATCATAACGATGGTATTTTTCGAAACCGGGGCGGACAGAGCCCTCTCCAGATGCCGGAGGACCGGGGGGCTGGTAAGAAGGTGAAAATCGTCAAAAACGATTACATAGCGTTCATGGCTTATAATTTCATCTTTAACCAGGCTCAGATAACGGTCAAACTGCCGGTTTGACTCGGGAAAGCCTATATCGGCAAAGACCTTCGCGGCTTCCGGATTAAGACGCGCTATCTCCCCGGTATAATTCTCCCAGAAACGCCAGCCCAGATTGTCGCGTTCCGAAAGTTGTACCCAGATGACCTTCCGGGAATTTTTTTTCAGGAAAGAATTTACCGCATGGGTTTTGCCGTAGCCTTCGCCCGCTACAACGGTAACTATATGGCTTTGAAGGGCTTTTTCCAGGAGCTGTTCCATACGGGGCCGCTCCAGAAAAACAACGCTTTCGGCTGCCGGCTGCCGCCCTTGCTTATCCGGGCCCTCCCCGTCATGAATCACCGTTTTTATTTCCCAAAATCCCCATATCGGCGGCGATCCGCACCGCGTTGACCCGGTTGACCGCGCCCAGTTTATTGTAAATGCTGCGGATCACGCTTTTAACCGTGTTTACCGAAATAGAAGAAAAACTCGCGATTTCTTCCTGGGTCATCCCCCGGGACAGTTCCGTAAGCACCTGGAATTCCCGCCCGGACAGGGCCGCCGCGGGCTTGCCCGGCTCTTTCCGGGCATCCGCCGCAGCCCGGTACTGTTCCGTTGCCGAAAACAGCTTTTTCGCGTAACCCGCGGCGCCCAGGCGCAGCTTTTCCAGCCATCCGGGGGGGAATTCCGGGGCCTTGTTTTTAATTGCCGCCCCAAGCAGAGTCCGCATATCCTTTCCCAGTTCGATAAAAGGCATCGTCACCGCGTTGGGGCGGGCCAGGCGGCAGGCATCTTCCAGGGCGGCAAAGGCGCCTTCCCTGTCCCGCAGGTGGTAGCGGCAGACCGCTTCCAGCGCCTTCATCTCGATTTTTTCCAGAACAAAGTTCCAGAGGCTGTTCCTGTCCTTCCGGCTTTCCAGGACCGCCAGAACCGCGGGATACCTTTTTTCCGAAAAATGGTACTTTGCCTTGACCATAATCTCCAGGCCAAAGACAATGGAATTAAGGTCGCTTTCCTCAAAATCGTTTTTCAGCCAGGGGGCAAGCCGGTCCGTCTGCCCTATATGGGCATAGTACCAGCCGGTGATAATATCGTAATTGATAAAGCGGGTGGGATAATCCTGCTCGCCAAGCTGGGCTTCGGCCTGTTTCAATATCCCCTCAAGCGCCTCGTAATTCCCCCGCGCCAGGCTGATCCTCAAAAGATAAAACAGCGCCCGGTTTTCGGTTTCGTACTGATTCCCCTGCCGGGCGTCCCGGAGGGCCCGGAAGGCGAACTGTTCCGCCCCGGATATGTCGCCCCGGAAAAAGGCCAGTTCCGCCCGGCACAGATCGCCCATCCCCATGGCGCAGCCCCCAAAAGTAACCGATACATAGGGAATCGCCGCGCTTATGGCCTCTATATACTTTTCAATTTCCCCTTTTTCCTCGCTGTTTACCCGGCAAAGATAGGAACTCAGGGGAATTACCGATATAGGGGGCCGGATTTCAAACTTGTTGAACTCGTAATACTCCCGGGCCTTTTCAAAATAATGGACATAATCATAGTCCCGGGTATAGGAGCAGGTATTCATGCCGATAAACCCCAGGTTATTGTAGCAGCCTGTCAGGGTCCGGTAGACGAAGGGAGAAGGGGGGGCGGCTTCCAGCCTGCTGATAACCGCGGCCAGCTCTTCCTTGGACCTGTCGAACATTTCCAGAGTCAGATAAAGCCCGGTACGCACTACCTGGGCATGGGCGATTTCGTCGTATATTTCCACAGGCGCCCTTTCCATAATTTCCAGCAGTATGCGCGAAGTCCGGTTAGGCAGTATTGAAGGCATGGTATCGACTACGCCGAGCAGCCGCGCGTAATCCCCCGCCTTTTCGTAGTAGCTGATGGCGTCCATCTTCTGGCCGTTGGCCGCACACCACGCCGCGGTCCTGAGCCACAGATCCTTTTTTTCGGATTCCGTCAGTTCATCCTGCCTTCCCTTGAGATAATCAAGGAAAAGGTGGTGAATATGGTAGACATTAAGGTAAATATCAAAGCGGACAAAAGAATCCAGCTCCTTCATCCGTTCTATGACCGAAGCGTCCCCGGCCAGCTCGCCCAGCAGGTCCGGGACCAGATGCTCGATAAGGGACAGCTTGATCAGAAAGCGCTGCACCGGGACCGGCAGGGGCGCCATGACTTCGCTGTCGATCAGCTTGAAAATATTGGACCTGAGGGCCTGGTTCACGTAGGCCGCGCCGGCAGGGGCGTTTCTAAGGGAAAGCCCCGCCAGGTGTATGGCGAAGGCCCAGCCTTCGGTATCGTAATAAATCGAAGAAACTGTATGGGGCGAGGGGCTGATATCCAGAAGATCGAAGTAGGATACCATCTCTTCCCTGGTAAAGCGGAGATCCTCCTCGGTTATCCGGGCCAAAAGGCCCTTTGATTCCAGGCCCATAAGGTTGAGGGACGGCTCGGTCCGGGAGATAAGTACCGAAGTGATGCTGGGGAAAGGGGAGGTGATGGAACGTTCCATAAACCGTAAAACCCCCCTGTCGTGGATAAGATGAAAATCATCGTAGACAAGGACGTATTTTACGTCGGTACGCGTCTCCTGCCGGGGAATAGCCAGATAGCGCTCAAATTCCCGCTCGGTTTCGGGAAAATCGATATCCGCCAGTTTGACGGCCGCCTTCTTGTTGCCCGCGCTAATCCCGGCGATCAAATTTTCCCAAAAGCGTTTGGGGATATTGTCCCTTTCGGAAAGCTGTACCCAGCCGACCAGGGCGGGGTATCTGCGGACAAAAGAATAAACCGCGTGGGTCTTCCCGAACCCCGCCCCGGCGTTGACGATGACCACCGACTTTTGCAGGGACTCCTCCAGCAGGCGGTCAATGGGGGGACGTTCCAGGTAGATCTGATTCCCGGAAGGCATGGAGACATTACTTTGAAAGCGCTTTTCCGGCACTTCCCTCACCTCTTTTAGTTTAAAGATACTCCCTAAGAAATACTCTAAGCTTGTATCTATAATAAACTTGACAAATTAGGTCCGTCAAGGGAAATGTGGGTGTTCTTTAGGATAAACGTGCAGGTTGGAGCGGAAGATGCCACGAACCACACCGACACAGACGAAAATAGAATTTAACCACGAACCCTAACAAACGACACCGGGCCTTTGGCCCGAAATCCCACGAATTCCCGCTCCGGCATCCCAGATTTTACCCGGATCGCCTCTTTTTATCCGTGTGAAAACAAGAAAGCGAGGCGTGAAGAGGATAGAGAAATCGAGTAGGAGGCTGCCCATTATTTGGGCAGCCGTCCTCTCACACCACCGTGCGTACCGTTCGGTACACGGCGGTTCAATGGGTAAGGACAGACATCCGCAATTTCAGGAGTATGCC
>JAIRYB010000078.1 GCA_031267955.1 Spirochaetaceae bacterium
AGCCCGGCTCACGCCGGGCTTTTTCCATGGGCGGGGCGAAGGCGTCCGCTGAAGGGGTGACTGACACCTTTTCCGGGCCAGGCAGGAAACCCCAACCTATTCACTGCACACTATTTTCCGGGAATACGGCCTCTCCGAACGGGAGGCGGAGGTCGCCCGGCTCATCGTGATGGAGGGCCTTTCCAACCAGAAGATCGCGGAACGCATTTTCCGTTCCAAGTTTACCGTGGAAAAAAACGTTACCGGCATTTACCGGAAATTCGGCGTCCCCGACCGGGCGGCTTTTGTGGCGAAGGTGCTGAGGTAGGGGGCGCGGGGACAAACACGAATCAAAGCCTTCTACCCTTCATCGCTTATCATCGCCTCCTGCTCCAGCTTCACGCGGTTTTCAACCATATAGTTGATACAGGGGAGGCAGTCCGCCAGTTCCTGCCGCCGGGCAAGGTCCCGCAATTTTCCGGCGTATTCCTCCGTCACAGGCAGGGCCAGGGCGGCGTATTTGGCAAGCTCCTGAGCGTCCATGCGGCAGGGGCGGACATCCTCCCGGATTTCGCGGCGCAGGCGGGCGAGCATGGAGAATCCGCCGTAGTCGATGTCGCCCCAGTGGTACCAGGGGCAGCCCTCCGGCGCGGCAGCCGCCAGCGCCCTGAAGAAAGCGCCCCGGGAAGGGCTGAACTGCCCGCCGTGATACACCACAAGTTCGGCAGCGCCGGGGTTCCGATGGATATAGCTGATGTAATTCGCCTTGTTCTCTATTGAAAGCAGGCGGGCAAGGCCGGGGGGAAGGGACAGGCGGCCCCGCTTGAAATCCGGGTAACTGAGGGAAGCGCCGTACCTGAACGGGGAAAAGTCGAACTCCGCGGCGGTACTGCGGGTATCGGGCATTGAATCGCGGGCCGCTTCTGCCGCCGATTCCGGGCCCGGGGCAAAACGTACAGCCAGAGGGCCGCGGAATTCAAAGCGCTCGGGATAGCGGACTATGCCCGCGAAGGCAAGGAGTTCCTCGTCACCGCAGTCGCCGCTGTCGCCGCAGTCGGAATAACGGCGGATTATATCGAGAAAGCGTTTCTTTACCGAAGCTTCGAAAATTTTGGAATCGCCGAAACAGCGGATAGAAAAGGCCCTTTCCAGAACTTCGGCCTTTTCCGCCTGCCCGTCCGCGAAAAGCAGGGCCCGGAAGAGGTTCCGCCGTTCCCCGCTGTCTGCGGGAAGCCTGTTGCCCGGCGAACGGTTGCGCGAAAGAACGTCCCGGCAGTCTTCCAGAAAGCGGCGCATCCAGGGGCTTTTTACGCGGGCAAGCAGTTCCGACACTTCCGCGCCGATTTCCCCGGCAAGGGCGTCCCCGGGTTTCCTGTCAAGAAAGGCATAGGCCGCGGCGACAGTACCAGCCGTATCGGTATTAAGGGAGACCTGGGCGATAATGTGGTTTTCCTCGCGCTTCATCCAGCGGAAACGGACAAGCCCCATCCGGGCCAGATCCAGAACGGCCCGGTTAACTTCCTGCCTGCGCTCAGCGCTTTCAATGTTGTAGCGCTTGTAGTCTGAGATGCCTGAATCGTAGAGCCGGATTTTTATCCTCCGCGTTGGCGTGGTCCCGGTCCTGAAAAAAACGCTCCGCTCGTATTTATCCAGCAGGATGGACAGCAATTCCTTTCCCGCCGATTCAGGGGGCAAGGGCCCCCCCCTCCTCCTGTCCCGCCGGGGTTCTCCTCGGATCGAAACTGATAACGGAAGAATTCTTTTTGTCCCGGTAGACCAGAAGATTCCTGTCCGAGAGGGGGGCGATATCGCCGATTTTATCGGAAGGCGCGGAAAGTATAACCTGGAAGTTGAATTTCCTCAGAAGCTCAATGCTGCTTGTAATACGCTCGCTGTCCATTTTGGAAAAAGCCTCGTCAAAGATGATGATTCTGACAGTACCCGCCTTCCTGTCCCTGCCTATGCGGTAAAGCTGGGTAAAAGAAGCGAGGACCGCGATGTAGAAAGGGGTCTGGGTTTCGCCGCCGGATTTTTTCCCCATGGTCCTTGACAGGCGCTGGGATTCCCCCTCGCTGTTGGTAACTTCCAGGTCAAAGGAAAGGTAAGTGCGGTAATCCGTAAAGATCTGCACCCGCTTTTCATAATCGTCCCGGCCTTCGGGGCGCCTGCCGTCGCCCTCGTTGGTAATAATCGCGAAAAGTTCGGCTATTTCGTCGTGGTACTTCGCGTTGAAATGTTCGGAAAGCAGATTGTAGCCGCCGTCAAGCAGCATAGGATCGACTATCATATCGTAGTAGCGTTTGTACTCGGTCTTCGGGACTATCCTGAAACGGTAGCTGTCCTCGCCGAATGAGCTGGAGGAAAGGGCGGCGTTAAGATTATCAATCTGCTGTTTGGCGTCGTGGATGTTGTTCTGGAGGCGGCTTAAAAAATCTTCCCGGAACTGCTCGTAAGCCTTGGCCCGGGCGTCCTCGATTTTCGCGCGATATTCGGGAAGCCTGTTTTCCCCGAGTTCCAGGCTGACAGTTTCCCAGGCGTCGTTGTTTTCAACGCCCGTATCATAACCCATCTTGTAGTGATCATTGTAGATACGCCTTAGTTCTTTTAACTCGTCCCAAAATTTTTCCTTCGCGTTTTTCGAACGGCTCAGTTCCCGGGGAAAGGCCCCGGCTATTTCCGCCGGCCCGCCCCTTTCAGCAAATTCCCTCCGGTAACGGGGTTCGCCGGCGGCTTCCGCCCATTCCGCGGAATAATTTTCCGTGATGCGGGCCTGCAGTTCCGAAAGCTCTTCCTCAAGTTTTGGAATAAGCGTTTCCCGCAGATTCCGCAGCCGGTCCTCGCTGACGCTTTTCCCGCTGATAAGCGCCCGCGCCTCCTCGTCCGTCGCCTTTACCGTCCTGTCGAGAGTCTGAATCCTCTCCTCCAGGGCCAGAATGGCGCTCCGATCAACCGCCGACAGATTCTTGTCCAGCCCGTCTATTTCTTCTTCCAGCCGGGGGATGCGTTCCATGGAAAAGGCCGCTTTTACAAGCTGCCCCGGTTCGGCTTCGCCGGGAATAACAAGACTCCCCAGGGGATCAACAGCCTTACGGAAGGCTCCCAGGGCGTTGAGTTTCACGCCCAGATTCTCCAATTCCCGGCGGAGATCCTCAAGCCGCTGGAGTATGGCCCCCCGGCCGATAGCGGGCCTGGCCCAGCGCCTGGGATCCATAGCCTGAACGGTAAAGCTCTGGTACAGCATACCCTCGTCCGTTACGGATGTTTTGTAATTGCGCAGCTCCTTTACCCTGTCGCATTTTATAACCCGCCCAAGGGTGTAATCCAGAAAGAGGCGCACCCAGGGATTTTCCGTAGTAATTTCTTCCGCGAGACTCCCCGGCTCGGCCCTGGGGCCGAGGCTTTCAATTTTTTCAATGTCCACCACGCCGGTATTGTAAATGTTCCGCTCCCGCTTGATGGCGTCATATACATGAAGGGCCGTGTTGAAATGTTCGGGCGGTACAATAAGGTAAAATTTCCGGGTATTAAGGTAAGCCTCGATAACATTGCGCCAGCGTTTTTCCGGAATATCAGCGGCCTCCGCAACGATGAACACCCCGTCCTGCCCGCCCGATTTAAGCCGTATCCTCCCCGCAATGGCCTCCCTGAGATCCTGGACCTCCCGGGGGAACTGGTACACCCCCTGTTCCAGGGAACGTTTTTCTTCCTCAAGCTCGCGGCGGCGCTGTATCAGGTCGTGTTCTTCGTCGTAAAGCCTGGAGGAAAGATTGTTCGACTGGGTTCTGATCTGATCCGCCGCCAGTACCCGCGACTTTATCTCCCAATCGCCGGCGGCCCTTACAAAGGCGCTTTCCGCCGGATTAAAACCCTCAAGCAGGGAGGAAAAACGCGCCGCTTCGTCCGTCAAATTTCTTATCCGCTGCGCCAAAGCGCCTTCAAAAGCGCCGGAAGGAAGGGCGGCGCTCTCCGCCAAAAGAAACGCCGCCTTTGATTTCCAGACCGAGACCATATCCTGAAAGCGCCGGGAAACAGCCTCAAACTCTTCCCGGATACTTTCGATTTCCTCCTGTTTTTCGCGGATCTGTTTTTCAAGATGATCCACAATCCGGGCGCTTTCGTTATTGTGCAGCTGGATATTGAGTTCGTCCCGCTCGTCCCGCATTCTTTCAAGGCGGCGGTTCGCTTCGTCAATGGAAAAGGCAAGCTTTTCGATTTTTTCCGCGAATTTTACCGCTTCGGCCTGCTGGTTCCCAATAGCGGCGATCTTTATATCCGCCGCTGCCTTGTCAAGCAGGTAGGAGTAAAGCACTTCGTTTTTCCGCTGCGCGTCGAAATTCCCGTAAGAGGCGGCGATCCTGTCCAGTTCCCCGATCCGCTCCCGCAGTACGGCCTCTTCCGCCTCAAGGCGGGTATAACTGCGGATATTTTCCTGGAGGCCGCTTACATCCACAACTTGGGGAGTGTCGCAGACAAATTCGGAGATGAATTTCTGTATATCCACATTGGGATCAAAGGAAACCGCCTTCTTAAGGAGCTGGCTGAAACGGCGGCTCTGCAAGGCGCCCAGCTTGCCGTAAAGGTCTTCCTGGAAACTCTGGTTGGTATCGGTAGTAAAGCAGCTGCCCTGGGCATAGCGCTCGCGAATCCAGGAACGCAGGGCCGCAATATCCATGGCTTTCCGGCCGGTAAGCGCGGTATCGATAAATTCATGTTCGGGAATCCTGCCGTTAAAACGGAAGAACAGCCGGGGATAGTCGTTTTCAGAATACACATCGAAACAGCAGCCGGCCGTAAAAGAGGCATCCTTTTCATCGTCAAAAAATTCCAGGGCAATATAGCTTGAAAACCTGCCCTCGCGCAGGTACTTGAAACCCGAATCCTCGTCGTCGCCCAATTCGCCCAGAAGATAGCCCCGGAGAGTCCGGCTGTTCTTCCCGCTGGCCGCCTTGTTAAATGAATTCCCCGAAGTGTCCGCCAGCAGCACCAGCTGGAGGGCGTCGATAATGGTGGACTTGCCGGAGGCGTTTTTCCCGGTAAGGAAGTTGATCATGTCAAATTCGATCGTCTCGTGGACAAAATAGTGCCAGTGGATAAGGAGCAGCTTTTTTAAGGATTTCACAGCAATTCCCCCTCCTGCCCGCCGGCGCTCCCCTCTCCGGCAGAATCGTTTTCGCCGCCCCCGGCCTTCATATCCTCAATTTCGCCGTAAAGGGCATTGATGCCCTGGTTGGGAATTATCGAAAGAACTGACGGGAGAATCAATATTTTGTTCCCGTCGCCGTCCCAGGGGGAAGTTTCCATTTTCCGGATAATGTTAAAATGCGCCAGGGTACGCTGGGCCTCGATCCGCTCCTTCTTGGTAGTCTCCCTCCCGGTCTTCCCCTTTTCCAGCAGGCCGAAGGTACGCATCTTCCCGACAACCTCGGGGGTATCGGTCAAGACAGCCTTGTAGTTCCCCGCGTCCTCCCTTTTTTCCTCGTAGATCAGGCGGCACATATAGAGAAAAAGGGTAGTAAAACGATCCAGGCGGAAACGGTTGTGGTCATAGCGGTTGAAAAGCGAAATAACGCCGTAGTTATCGTCCTTCTCAAGCCGCCAGCCCGAAAGATCAAAATAATCCCTGAACAGGCCAAAAAGACGGGACACGGTCTGATAATCCCGGTTCGGCAGGGTCATCTGCTGGGACGGCTGGTACTCGTAGCGCACCATGTAAGTATGGGACAAAAGATAATTCGCCAGGCGGCGGAAATCGTCTTTTTCGCCGCTGTTGAGTTTTTCATATTCCTCAAGCATTTTACCCGTGATCCTTTTCCCGAGCGGCTTCGGGAACAGCGTTCCCCCCGCGCCTGCTGAATTTCATTCTCGGAATAACATAGCCGTTGACATTCACCCGGCCCCTTTGCAGTTCCACCGCGTAATCCATGCCGCGTTCGCGGGACCGGGCGACGGCCAGAATAAGGAGGATAAAATCCGTATCGTCATTTATGGGAAGAGTCTCGCTTTCCGCCACAGCCCGGCCTGAATCAAAAAACGATTCCACAAAGCGGCAGATCCGTTCCGGCGGGTAAACGTTTTTCATCTGTTTCGCAAGGCTTTCCATCGCCTCAATTGAAAGGGACCTGGCGTCGGCAATTTCAAGCGCCTCCCCGCCCATCCTCCGGCCCAGGGGATTCCTGTGGAAAACGGAAACGCCGTCGATAAACTGCTGCCGGTATATGTTGACCTGCCCCTTTAATTTGGAATCCATCGCCTCGCGCTGCCGTTCGCGCAGCGGCCTCGCGGCCGAAAGGGCTGCCGCGTAGGCCTTGAAAATCTCAAGGAGCTTCCCCTTTACGCTCTGGTCCGCCGTCATCATGTAGGTCATTTTCTCTATGGAATTCTTCGTATAGGCGCCGTGCTTGCGGTCGATTTCGTTTATTATATTCCCGATAACCTTGTAGGTATCCTCCACATAATCGATAGCCGACAGAATCTCCGCTTCCGCCTCTTCTTCGTCGTATTTCCGCACCGTCATGGCCCGCCCGCGCATCCCCGCCAAAAGCTCCTCGTCCTCCCGGATCTCCGCGAGCAGCTCCCGGACCGGCGACATAAAACGGTAAAAGGAATCCATGGTTTTTATAGGATGGTAGATACGGTCGGTCATGGGCTTGTACTTTTCAAAATGATTTTCCAGCAGTTCGTTTATGCTGTTCTGCTCCTGGATACGCCTGATATACGAACGTATATTGTGGTAGAGGCTTTTCAATTCATAAACAAGCGTTTCGGTATTCCGCCTGGCGGCAAGGACCGCGTCGTAATATTCCCTGGGCTGCTCATGATTCGCCTGCTTCAGGGCGGAATAGGTAGAAAACACCAGGGAACTGTACTCGTGTATCTTCTCGTCCCTCATCTCGTCCAGAAGCTGCATCATCCTGATAGCGTAATCGCGCGGAGTAATGATCTCGACAAACGAGCCGTCAAGAATCTCCCTGTCGGCCCACCCGGTGTTAACGATACGGTTAAGGATAAGGTGCGCCTTTGTGTTTGACGAATACCCGCCCTGGCCTTCTACGGCATCGGGCATGTCGGGACTCTCGTCCTCCTTTTCGACAATGAAATTCCTGTCTTCCAGAAGGCCGGTAAGGGACGAGATATAGTCGCCCACCGGTATATTGAGGCTCTGCTTGAGGTACTCGTTCAGCAGCATCAGCGCGTCAAAATAAATTTCCCTGTTTCCCGACGAGAGAATCGAGAAAAAATTGCCGGGAACAAGGGAAAAGATATTCACAGGGCCGCCTTTTAACCAAGTATACCACGGTACCGGGGTAATTTACAGGGGTAATCCGGCCTCCGGCAGTTCCATATCCTGGATTGCCTTCACAAATAGTTAAAGAAACCCATAGATTTATGACCCGTCAAAAAAAGAAAGGTTTCACTAAAAATTCGAAAAAACAATCTCGACAAAATCTCCAAGAATGTATAATATAAGCATATGATGGATCCAAAGGACTATATTGCCGACTGGCCCGACTTGCCCCATGCCAACTTTATCGCGTGGCTCGACGCTATTGCGGAAAAATGGCAGGATAAACCCGCTATTTTTTACAGGTCCGGTAAACAGAAGGATTTTACCGTTTGGTCATTCAGCCGCTTTGCCTCGGAGTGCAGGCGCATCGCCCGGGGCCTTCTGGCCGCGGGGCTGAAAAAAGGCGACCGGGTGGTGCTCTGGGCCGAAAACCGCCCCGAATGGATGGCGGTATGGGCAGGCACGGCCATTGCCGGGTGCGTCATCGTCCCGGTGGATTTCCTGGTATCCGAGGCCGAATGCGCCAATATCATCAAGATTACCGGGGCCAGGGCCCTCTTCTATTCGGCCCGGAAGGAACAGTTTGCCGGATCCCTGGCGGATCAGGGCACCGCGGTAAGCGTCTTTTCCTGCGCCAGCGACGAAGGCAGCCCTTCTATTGGGGACTTTGGCAAGGGGGCCGAAGCCCAGCCTTTGCCCGCGGCGGCCGATATTGACGAACACGATCCGGTTTCCATCGTATTTACCTCCGGAACTACAGGTTTTGCCAAGGGCGTCACCCTGCACCACCGGGGCATCATCGCCAATACCAGCGCCGCGATACTTTCCCTGCGTGCCAACAATCACGACGTATTTGTCAATGTGCTGCCCCTGCATCATACCTATCCCACTACCTGCTCCTTCATCGCCCCGCTCTCCTGCGGCGCTTCGACAATCATTGTGGAAAAACTGATAGGCAAGGTTGTCATTGACGACATCAAAGACGGGGGAGGGACTTTCCTCATCGCCGTGCCCCTGCTCTACGACAAGGTTATGGCCGGCATCAGCGCGGGCTACCGGAAGCTGTTTCCGCCGCTCAGGGCGGTACTCGATATTTTCAGGAAAAAGGCCCTCCGCGAGGCCAACAAGGGCAATTTTGAATACGGCCAGAAATTCTTCAAGTTTATCCGCAAAAAAGCCGGGCTGGACTCCCTGCGCATTACCGTCGCGGGCGGCGGCCCGCTCAGCCCGAAAACCGCCGATTTCTTCGATTCCCTTGGTTTCAATATTGTCCACGGCTACGGCATGAGCGAAAACAGCCCGCTCATCAGCGTGAATACCCCCAGGCACAAGAGGAACGTTTCGGTGGGGCTGCCGGTTAAATACACGGAAGTAAGGATCGATGACCCGAACAAAGAGGGTATCGGGGAGATAGTTGTCAAATCCCCCTCGATCATGCTAGGGTACTACGAGAACAGCGGAGCTACCGAGGAAGTTATCACGGACGACGGCTGGCTGCGTACCGGGGATCTGGGCTATATTGACGAGGACGGCTTTATCTATATTTCCGGCCGGCAGAAGAATCTTATCATCACTTCCGGCGGCAAGAATATCTACCCGGAAGAAATTGAAGCCCGCTTCGAAGGCTCGCGGGTTATCGGGCAGATGCTGGTTCTGGGCCGCAAGGCCGCCGGTACCGGCAACGAGCAGATATTCGCCCTGGCCGTCCCCAACTACGAAACCCTGGCGGAAGATTATCCCGGCAAAGATCTGGGCGACGAATTCCTTACCGGCCTTATCAAAAAGGAAATCGAAGACGTGAACCGGACTCTGGCGAGCTACAAAAAGATATCCGATTTCGCGCTTCACCGCGAGGAATTCGAAATGAACGCGCAGCGGAAGATCAAGCGCTTCAAGTACAAACACTACGAAAACGCGGCGGCGGAGTAAAGCCGCGGTTTTACGGACACGGGGGAATTACAATGGGCTATCGTTTGGGCATCAACTTGGGCTTCGCCATCAACAGGTATATTGAACCCGAAGTCTGGACAAAAATTGTTTCAAAGGATCTTGGGTTAAAGTACGTCCAGTTTGTGGCCGATCTTCTCAACCCCTATTGGCCGGAAACTTACATAGAGGATCAGATCCGCCGGATAAAAAAATCGGCAAAAGAATACGGCATTGTAATCGAAAGCCTTTTTTCCAGCGCCTATACCCGGGTAAACCATCTTCTGCACCCCGACGCGGAAGCCCGGAAATTCTGGCTCGACTGGTTCAAACGTTTTCTCGACATAGGCGCGGAATTCGGGGCGAAAAACGCGGGGGCGCATTTCGGGATCATGACCTTTGACACCTACAATGATCCGGACAAAAGAAAATTTATTCTGGACCAGGGGGTAAAAGGCTGGCAGGATTTAAGTTTTTACGCCAAAGAAAAAGGCTATGAATGCCTTATCTTCGAACCCATGAGCGTGCCGAGGGAAATGGCCAATACTGTCGAAGAGACCAGGCAGCTTATGGATATGGTCAACGCCCATTCCGGCGTCCCCCTCAAGGTCTGCCTCGACGTGGGGCACGCGCCCCATCCCTCCCAGCGGGATCCCTATCCCTGGATAGAACAGCTCGCGGCGGACAGCCCCGTCATTCACCTCCAGCAGACCGTACTCCACAAATCGAACCACGCGCCTTTTACCGCCGAACAGAACAGCGCCGGAATCATCACCCGGGAAAAGGTCATGGAAGCGGCAAAAAAAGGCGGCTGCACCGACGCGCTCTTTGCCCTTGAAATTGCCCACCGCGAGCACTGGGATACGGATTTCAGGATCATCGGGGATCTAAAGGAAAGCGTCGATTATTTCCGCCCGCTTATTCCTGAATAATAGCCGGTCTTTAAGGCGGCCCCGTCTTTTTGCCCTTAACCCGCTTATACCCTGTTTCGCTTCTTTTTGTTAAGATTGCTCGCGGTAACCGCCGCGACAATGATAAGGCCCAGGACGGCTGTCTGGTAAAACGCGGAGACTCCCAATACGTTCATGGCGTTTGACACAACCCCCAGGAGGATTACTCCCAGGAAAACCCCCGCCACATCGCCTTTGGCGCCTTCGAAGGTGACGCCGCCGATGATAGCCGCCGAAAGGGCCCTGAACTCGTAACCGTTGCCGGACCCCGCAAGAAGGTTCCCCAGGCGGGCGACCAAGATCAGGGCGGCGATGCCGGTAATCAAGCCCGCCAGCGTAAAATTGATTATTTTATTTTTATCCACCGCAATGCCGCATAAATAAGCCAATTCCTCATTGGCGCCGATTATATGCAGCCGCCGCCCGAACTTTGTATATTTAAGTATAACATGGATCAATACCATCAGGGCAAGAAGCGCCAGGACAGAAAAGGGGACGCCCAGGGCAGTCCCGCTTCCAAGCTGGCGCAGATTCCCCCTAAGGGAAAGGAAGCCGCCGTCGGAAATAACCAGGGCCAATCCGTTATACACAAAACTCATCCCCAAAGTTATGATAAGGGGTTCGCTGTTGGACTTGGTAACAATGATCCCGTTCAGGAACCCGCAGAAAACGGCTATGCCCAAAATGAACAGAACCGAAGGGAGAACCGGGTAATCCGCCATAACCATTTTGCACAGGGTGACCCCGCAAAGGCCAATCAAAGCCCCCAGGGAAAGATCCAGGGTTCTGGCGATCATCAGACTCAGCATGGCCATGGCGATTATTCCCAAAACCGCAATTTGCTGAAGAATAGCCAAAAAGTTCCGGATAGCGAAAAAATTAGGGTTAATAACGCCGGCGACAGCGCAGATTACCGCGATAACCCCGAGCAAGATAAGCTTTTGAACGCCTGTACGGCCAAGCGGATATTTTTTGCTGTCCAAAATGCCCCCCAAAATACGTTTTAAACTGCCGGTTTATGAAGCTTATGAAAAAATTATACTCCCAAAGCGCGGCTTATTATATTGGTCTCGGTGATCTCTTCACCGCTTAGTTCATCGCAAATTTTCCCCTTGCGCATTACAAGAACCCGGTCGCAGATAGATATTACCTCGGGCATATCTGACGATACCATAAGTACCGATTTCCCCGCCCCGGCCATTTTTTCCAGCAGGGCGTATATCTCGTACTTGGCGCTAATATCAACCCCTTTAGTGGGTTC
>JAIRYB010000103.1 GCA_031267955.1 Spirochaetaceae bacterium
CCCCCCCCCCCCCCCCCCCAAATGAGCATTTTTGAGCGTTTTTACAAGGGCGCGGGGCGTGTTTTGGCTGTTTATCGCGGGCAAATGCTTCATTTAAACAAAGAGTATATCAGGGCTTGGAAAAACACGCAAGGAAATAATTAACAAAGAGCAAAGCCGCCAATTGTTGTCATTGCTCTTTGGCGTATTGGTTTATTTCTTTAACAGAAAGCCCGGTATACTCCGCAATTTGGTCAATAGGTATCCCCCGGTTTTTCAGTTTTGCGGCGATTTCCCGTCTCCCTTCCTTTATCCCTTCCTCCCTGGCATGGTTGATCCCGCTGGTCCAGTCAGACAGGGCCATCTCCCTCATCTCGTACATCCTCAGCGTTTCCTTGTCGCTTGATACATATTCCATCTTTTCCTCCGCCTTCCGTATCGCCTTGTCCATCCTGGCCGCCTCCTCCACCAGTTTTGCCGGGCTTTCCTTGTCCAGCCACGTCAGCCACCGGTGTAACGGGTCGTTCCGGATGTCCTTCCCCTCCGCGCGCCGGAACTTTACCATGTCGAGAAACCGTATCTCCAGCGCGTCCGTCAAAAGCACGTCCCGGTAAGTGTCCTCCCGGATATGAAAGCCCAGGTGGAACGCCGGTACTTCAGGCATAAACTCGTAGTTCACGATGTTTATCGCTATCACGTTCGGCGCCTCCCGGTAGTCCTGCCCCGATTCCATCCCCTTGGAAAACTCACGGCTCCAGTAGAACAGGCTCCGCCGGTCCATGTTCCCCAGGTTGCGGAGCTGCACCTCGATGTTGATCCGCCCGCCCGAGGCGGTTGCCGCCCGGACATCCAGGATGCTGGCTTTGTCGCCGACCACCTCGGCGGCAACCGCCCTGTTCTCGATTATCTCCACCGACACGATGGCGTCCTGCCCCTTCCGCCCCAGGACAGCGTTGAGAAAGGCGCAAAGCTGCTCCTCGTCCCCCTTCTCGCCCATGATCTTGAGAAAGAGATAGTCGTTGAGGGGGTTAAGCCGTTGTTTAACCATGGCGGACCGTCCTTAAAGGTTTGTTACTTTTAAATATACCGGAATAAATGCCAATGAGCAATTGGCCGCAATGAGCGGTCAGCAAAGCCCTCTTTAATGTTATCATTGCCCAATCCTCATTCCTTCCCGCACCTTGGCTCATTGGCTAATTCATCTGTTCTATGCTACATTTAAAGGGCGCAGACGGCATAAATCCCGGTATAATGGCCCCCTGCCGGACACGGGTTTGCGGCAGCAGGGGGAAGGAGCTTTGCCGCGGCAAGCGCGAAAAGAAAGCCCGGCAGGGTATCAAACAGGGCTTACGGACAAGGAGTTGTAACGCCATGAAAGGGAAGATAGTACTTTTAAGTTTAATCGCGGCTCTTGCCGTTTCCGCGTGTTCGGGAGAGGACGAGCTTTCCTCCGAAGACCTCGACGCCCTTGAGACGCAGGGGATAAACGAGATTATCGCGAAGACCGTTTCCAAACCATGGAAGGGGGAGGATTTTGTACCCGGAAAAACCGGCGGGACCTGGAACGACGTGATAAACCAGGACCCAAAGAGTTTTAACCTGCTTATCGCCGAACAGGACAGCGCGACAGGCGCCGTAACCGGCTATATGCTCGACTACCTGGTGGATTACGATCCCCTGATCCGCGAATGGAAACCCCGCGCGGCGTCTTTCGAAGTCCGCACCAACGAAGATGCGGACACCCTTGACGTGATCTATACCCTGCGGGACGACCTTTACTGGACCTGGTACGAGTCCGGCAGGAGAATCAAAGTTACAAGCGACGATATTATTTTCTGGTATAACGAGATCCGCGGCGATCCCCGGTTTCAGAGTTCGGGGTACTACCAGCAATTTCTGGAAATGGAAGACGGGAGCGATGCCCATGTAGACATTGAAAAGATAGACGATCTGCGCTTTGTGTTTCACTTTCCCCGGATAGTGGCGGAACCGCTTCTCGCGACCAATATGGATGTTATGCCCCGGTTCGGTTACGAAGACGCGAAAAAACAGAACGGCGTGCAGGGGGTAATGGACATCTACGGAGTCAACACCGACCCCAAACTTATCCCGTCCTGCGGCAGGTACTACCTGACGGAATACACGGCCGGGCAGCGCCTTGTGTACAAACGGAATCCCTACTACTGGGAAAAAGATTCCGGCGGCGTTTCCCTTCCGTACCCGGAAGAAGAAGTCCTTCGCATTATCCCCGATGAAAACACAAAGTACCTGCTCTTTAAAGAAGGCCAGATTGAATCCTACGCTTCCCGGCCCGAAGACCTTGACGAACTGGTAAACAACCAGCAGGGCGGGGACCGGGGCGAACGCGGCGTCGATTATACCGTGTACAACAACGAAGGCTCCCAGAACGCCAATTTCTGGACCTTTAACCAGAACCCCAAAAATAAGGACAAGCCTTTTTATGAGTGGTTTACCAAAACGGAATTCCGCCAGGCGATGAGTTCCCTCCTCCACCGGGAGCGTATCATCAACCAGGTGTTCCGGGGGCTTGCCATGCCGAAGCTCCATTTCTTTCCCGAAACCAACCGCTACTACGACGAGGATATCCGGCTCCAATACGAATACGATCCGGACAGGGCGGTGCGGTTACTGGCTTCCATCGGGATAACAAAAGACGATTCCGGCGTGATGAAGGATAGCCAGGGGCGGGCAATCGAATTCAGCCTGACCATACAGTCGGACAGCACGGTGTACAACGACATTGCTTCCATTATTGCGGACGAACTGGGCCGGGTCGGCATCAAGGCCAATATCAGGGTTTTGGATTTCCAGAAACTTGTGGAACAGCTTTTTACAACATGGGACTGGGAATCCCTGCTTATGGCGCTTTCCGGGTCCAATACCTTTCCTTCCCAGGGGAGCAATGTCTGGGCGTCCGGGGGGAACCTCCACATGTGGTATCCCCAGCAGGAAAGCCCCGCCACCGAATGGGAGGCGCGGATCGATTACCTTTACAACGAGGGCGCCTATACGGTGGACCCGGTAAAGGCGAAGGCATTCTGGGATGAATACCAGCGGGTCATTCTGGAACAGTGCCCGCTTATCTACCTGGTACGCGTCCGGGGTTTTTTCGCCCTTAACAATCGATGGGATCACCGCAATGTATACTTCGACAGTACAAGCGGGCTTAAACTGACCAACATTTTCCTTAAGGGGCAAATTCCATAATGGCGAAAACGGACGGGGAAAATAATCCCGGGGCGGCCAATACGGGCAGGCGCCCGCGCATCCTGGAAACCGTTGCGCGGCCGTTCTACATATTCAAGCGAAGGGCGCCCCTCCTCTCCTACATTGTAAGCCGCTTTATCACCATGGCGGTAATGCTCTTTCTTTTAGGTTTCGCGGTCTTCGCCCTTATGGAACTGGCGCCGGGGGACATTGTGGATCAGGTAATAAGGCAGCAGCTTTTTACCGAAAATTCCCGGGCCATGGGCGGGCGCGGGGAGGCGGCCCTGAGTCCCGGCCAGATAGCCGCGAGACGGGCGGAACTGGGCCTGGACCAGCCTTTCTACGTCCAGTACTTCCGCTGGCTCAGGCAGGTTATCCTGCGGGGCGACCTGGGGGTAAGCCTTATCTCGCGGGCCCCGGTTTCCTTTCTCATCGCAAGCCGCATTGTAAACTCGCTTATCCTCAATTTAATATCCCTGGTGCTTATCACCTTTTTTTCTTTCTTTTTGGGCGTCTACTTTTCCACCAAGGCGGGAACCCGCGCCGATTGGGCGGTAACATTTTTCGCCCTGGTGCTCCACGCCTTTCCGGGAATACTCCTGCTCATCCTGCTCCAGCTTGCGGCGTCGCTTACCGGCCTCTTCCCGGTAACCGCCTACCCCCCGTTCCCCTTCGCGCAGGCCCCGCTCAGATTCGTATTTTCCTACGCGCACCATATTTTCCTCCCGCTTCTCGCCTCCTTCCTGGGGGGCATAGGCGGTACCCTGCGCATGATACGGGCCACCATGCTTGACCAGCTCGGCCAGCCCTATATCGTGAGCCTCCGGTCCCGGGGTATCAGGGAATGGCGGGTGTATTTCCACCACGCTTTCCGTAATACATTGAACCCCTATATCACCGGGAGCGCGAATCTTCTGGCAAGCCTCTTTTCAGGCTCCCTGATACTCGAAATTATTTTCGCCTATCCCGGCATAGGGCGGCTCATGTACGAGGCGGTGCTGCAGGAAGACATCAACCTGGTGCTGGCGAATTTAATGTTCATCTCGTTTCTGGTACTGCTGGGGATGGTGCTGGCGGATATTCTGCTCGCCGTAGTCGATCCCAGAATACGGTACGGCAAGGAATAGCCCATGAAACGATTCCTCGCTTATCTGAAACTAAGGCCCCTGGGCATGACATCCCTCGTCCTGCTCCTCATACTCTACCTGCTGATGATCTTCGCGGAATTTATCGCCCCCTACAGCCCCGTCACCTCCTTTGCGGACAGAACCTACCACCCGCCCAACCTGCGTTTTGCCGGGGGCAAACTCCAGGCGCAGGAAGCGCGGGTGACCAACACCATCACCTGGAAATACGCCCGGGTTCGGGGGCGGTACACGCCGGTCCGTTTCTTCGCCAAAGGGCAGCCCTACAGGTTCTGGGGCCTTATACCCATGGAACGGCATCTTTTTACCACCGGAAGCAATGTTTACGATTCCTACCCGGTTTTCCTCATGGGGGCCGACAATCTGGGGCGCGACCTTTTTTCCCGTATCATCTACGGCAGCCGCATCTCGCTTACCATCGGCTTTATCGCCACCTTTATCTCCCTCGCGCTGGCAATACTGTTCGGCGGGCTTTCCGGTTATTTCGGGGGCTTTACCGACTGGGCCATCATGCGCTTTTCGGAATTTTTCATGCTCATCCCCGGCCTCTACCTGATACTGTTTCTGCGCTCCCTCCTGTCAAGCAGCATGGACTCGGGCCAGTCCTACATGATGATAACACTAATACTGTCGCTTGTAGGCTGGCCCGGCTCCGCCCGGACGGTCCGGGGCATGATCCACGCCATAAAACGCGAAGAATTCGTAATGAACGCGCAGCTTGAGATGATCCCCCCGCTTGTAATAATATCGAAGCACATAATCCCCCAGATAGCGAGCCTCCTTATTGTAAGCATAGCGCTGAGCATCCCCGGCTTCATCCTCACCGAAACCACCCTCTCCTACCTGGGGCTGGGCATCGTTGATCCGGCGGTCAGCTGGGGTTCCCTTATCAGGCGCGATATTTCTACGCTGAGCAACCTCCGCAATTACCCCTGGCTCCTCGGCCCGGTGTGGTTCCTCCTGGGGGTGACCCTGGCGTTTAACTTTATCGGCGACACGCTGCGGGACTACTACGATCCGTACCACACGTTATTCCCGCGCTTCGGTAAAAGAAAAACGAATAAACAGCCGGGGGGGACGCCTCCCCCCCGCGGCGCACACGCTTGCGCCGCTCCCCCCTCTGCGGGGGACACCCCCGCAACGCCCCCGGCACAGCCGGATAACGCGAAGGAGGCGGAACATGGATGAATTTCCTCCCGCGCCCCTCCTCGAGGTAAAAGACCTGCGGGTTTCGTTCCAGGTACTGCGCGGCGTTACTCGCTCCCTTATCCGGGCGGTAAGGGGCGTATCCTTTTCGCTTGAAAGGGGAAGCATACTGGGAATAGTCGGGGAAAGCGGTTCCGGGAAAAGCGTAAGCACCCAGGCGGTTCCGGGATTGCTGCCGGCGAGCGCGGCGGTGTCGGGTTCGGTTAAATACAGGGGAAAGGAACTGCTGGGCCTTTCCGTGGAGGAAATGCGGGAATACCGGGGCAGGAAAATAGGGATGATCTTCCAGGAACCCGGAAGGTCCTACGACCCTTTGCAGAACATGGCAAGCGTATTTTTGGAAACCCTGCGCAACAGTAATCCCGCCGTCGGCAGGGAAGAAGCCGCGGCAAAGGCGGAGGCACTGCTCGGGGAAACAGGGCTCCCCAACGGGCGGGAAAGGCTTATGAATTTCCCGCACCAATTTTCAGGGGGGCAGCTCCAGCGCATCGGTATAGCCCTGGCGCTCGCGCAGAACTGCGAGCTCCTCATTGCCGACGAGCCGACTACGGCGCTGGACGTGACGATACAGAGACAGATAGTGGAACTGCTCCGGGAACTGCGGAAAAACCGGCAAATTTCGATTATCTTTATCAGCCACGATATCGACCTGGTAGCGGATATTTCCGACCGGATCATGGTGATGTACGGGGGCATGGTGATGGAAAGCGCCGATTCCCCGGTCATCGCCTCCGCGCCGCGCCACCCTTATACAAAAAGCCTTATCGCGGCAAGCCCCCGTTTCGGCAGCCACTATTCGCGGGAACGGCTCGTCCCCATTCCGGGAAAAGTTACCGATCCGGCGCGGCCGGAACCCGGCTGCCCCTTCGCCCCCCGCTGTACGCAGGCGCGAAGCGAATGCGCCGCCGCCGTTCCGGAACTAAGGCCGCTTGCCCCCGGCACCGGCGATTTCGCCGGCAAAGGCAGCGCCGTTACCGGTAAAGGCGATTGTGTTAACACCGGCGGCAATCCCGCGCATACGATACGCTGCGTACTTGAAGGGGGCGAACTGTGTCCGTAATCACCGTTAAAAACCTGAGCAAGCGGTTCAACCTGGAAGCCGGGTTCTTCGCCGGATTCGGGCGCTTTGTGTACGCGGTAAACGATGTATCGTTTACCATCGGAAAAAACGAAAGCTACGGCCTTGTGGGGGAATCGGGCTGCGGCAAAACCACTACCGCGCGGCTTCTGGTCAGGATGTACGAAAGCGACGGGGGCTCCATTCTTTTTGACGACAGTGTTGACGTGCGGCAGCTGAAATTTGGGGAACTTAAAAAGTACCGGGAAAAGGTAAAGTACGTATTCCAGGACCCCGCCCGTTCCCTTAACCCCCGGATGACAATCTACGAGGTGCTGGTTTCGGGCTACCGTTTTTCCTCGCGGTGGCCGGGGAACAAACAGGCGCGCGCCGAGGCGGCCTCTATCCTGGAAGAAACGGGCCTTTCCGAAGCTGACCTGGAAAGGCGGCCGGCTGAATTTTCCGGGGGCCAGAGGCAGAGAATCTCTATAGCCCGGGGCCTCCTTATGAAGCCGGAACTCCTCATCTGCGACGAGGTGGTTTCCGCCCTGGATGTTTCCATCCAGGGGCAGATACTGAATCTGCTTCTGGAGATCAGGGCCCGCCGCAAATTGTCGTTTTTATTTATAGCCCACGACCTTAAGGTGGCGTCCTATTTCTGCGACCGCATCGGAGTCATGTACCGGGGCGAGCTTATGGAAGAGGCCCCGGCGGAAAACCTTTGTCTTAACGCGAAGCATCCCTACACCAGGCTGCTTTTTTCCGCGGTAAGCCGGGGACCGCTTGACGGTACGGGGGAAAAGGCCGCAAGGGCAGCGCCCGCGCCCCGGGGCGAGGTAAAGGCCGTCACCATGGAACTCTCCGGCTGCGCCTTTGCCGAACGCTGCCCCCTGGCGGAAGAAGAATGCCTGCGCGAGCGCCCGGCCATGCGGGAAACCGGCGGGGGCGGATTCGCGCGCTGCCACAAGATTTAAGCACGGAGAAAAGCCCTTTTATGGCGGATTTTAACCATCATTAAGTCGAAAAAGGATATATGAAGCGCCGATTATTTTTCTAAAGCGGCCCAAATGACCGCGTATATTAACGCGCTCTATAACGCGAATTTTGACGTGATGGAGGAAGTATCAAAAATGAGTGCTATGGCCAATGTACCGGAAACTGGACAAGCCGGGGCCAGCTTGGGAAGCGGCGTTTACAAGGTGCGGCTTGCCGCAAAAAAATTCCCCCTGCTCTCTGCTAATTGTTCCTTGCCCCCTCCCATGCTATACTTCCGCCATGCTTCCCCCATCCTTTCACCCGCTGGTTAGTTCGTGGTTTGCCGAAACTTACGGCAGGGCTACGGCGGTGCAGGAGGAAGCCTGGCCCCTGATTGCGTCGGGGGAAAACGTGCTTGCCGTAGCGCCCACCGGAAGCGGCAAAACGCTTGCCGCCTTTCTGGCCGCGATTTCCCGTTTTGTTGACAGGACCTATGACGCCGCCGCTCTCGCCGTCCTCTACGTATCCCCGCTCAAAGCCCTGAACGA
>JAIRYB010000214.1 GCA_031267955.1 Spirochaetaceae bacterium
ACATCCTGCGTCACCTGCTGAAAAGCGTTCCGGGCGCAGTCCGCCAGCGTAATCCGGTGGCAGGAGGAGGCTATTGTCCTGAGAAAGTCTTTCTTGATAGCCTGAACCACGCTGTTCCGGTAAATCCAGACCCCGCATTCGAAATGCAGGTAGAGGCTGCGGAAATCCAGGTTGGTGGTTCCCACCGTGGCGACCCTGTCGTCGGAGACGAAAGTCTTGGAGTGGTTAAAACCGGCGGAATATTCGTAAAGCTTTACCCCCGCCAGGACCAATTGCCGGTAGTAGGAACGTGAAGTAACCCGCACTATCCATTTATCCCAGCGGTGGGGGGTGATGATCCGTACATCGATCCCGCTTTTCGCAGCCAGGGTCAGGGCGGAAAGGAGGTTGTCATCCACCACCAGATAAGGGGTATTGATATATACGTACTTCTTCGCGTTGTTGATAATCTGTATATATACATGCTCGCCGACATTTTCGTCGTCGATAGGGCTGTCCGCGTAGGGCTGCACGTATCCTTCTGTAGGAACCGGGCAGGGTTCCTCCTTCCAGGGGTAGAAAGATTCAACATCGTCCCAGCTGTCCTTCCGTTCCAGGCTCCACATGTGGAGGAAGATCAGGGTTAGGGACCAGGCGGCTTCCCCTTCCAGCATTATCCCCGCGTCTTTCCAGTGGCCGTATTTTTCATAGGTATTGATATACTCATCCGCAAGATTCATGCCCCCGGTAAAAGCCACCCTGCCGTCAATTGAAACGATCTTCCGGTGATCCCGGTTGTTTTGCAGCGAGGACCAGATAGGCTTAAAAGGATTAAACACCACGCATTTTATACTCCGGCTTTCCAGATAACGATGATAATCCGGCGGCAAAGAGGTAAAACAGCCCATATCATCGTAAATAAGCCTGACATCGACCCCGGCGCGCGCCTTGCGCTCCAGAAGATCGATGATAGGATTCAGCATCTGGCCCTGCCTGAGAATAAAAAATTCCAAAAAAACGTATTTTTCCGCCTTTTCCAGTTCGGGGCATAAGCGGGCGAAAAAAGCCTCCCCAGAGGGAAAGTATTCGGCCCTGGTATGGCGGTACACCGGGAAACCGGCATATTCCTGGAGGTAGCGGACCTGGGGCGCGCAGTCCTCGTGCCTGCCGCCAAGCTCGGGCAGGACATCCCCGGGAAGCTTGAACAGGGGCCGGAATATTTCGTTTTTCTCCGCAATCCGTTTCCGCAATTTCCGGGGGTTCGACTGCCAGGTAAAGACAAGGTACAGGATACCGCCAAAAATCGGAAACAGCATGATAAGGAATATCCAGGTCAGTTTATAGGCGGATTTTTCTTTTTTGTTCAGAATATAAAGACATACCAAAACGCTAATTATATTGAGGGCCCAGTTAATATACCGGAAATTCCAGCTTGACCCCGCTATCAGGAGTATAAGGAACACCACCTGCCAAATAAGAAGGGCAATGACCATGAGTCTCCGCCTGAAAACGACCCTGGCCCATTGTTTCCTCTTTCCCACGAGGTTTTTGGCGGGAATTCCCGCCGCTTTTAAATCGGCCACGGCCCCGCTCCCCGGCGAAGCGCTGTCGCCTCGTCCCCGGTCAAATCAAGGATAGTGGAAAATATACGCTGCTGTTCCTCCCCCGGGTCCAGGATCATATCCAGGCCGCCAATCTCGTCCAGTTCCCAGCCTCCCTCAAACAGATCCTCCTCAGGGATGGGGGGAAGTTCCCTGTTTTCATTTTCGGTATCTTCACGTCTGTCCGGGGCATTTTCCCCGCCTTTGACGGCCATGGCCCGCTTGGCGGTGATCGAATAAAGGGGGCAGCCCAGGGTCCTGATCACAGCCAGAGGCACCGGGTGGCTGGGGATGCGGACCCCCAGCTCTTTCCGGCGGAGGCCGAGCGCCTTGCCGGTTCCGGAAAGGGTATCCAGGATAAATACATAGGGCCCGGGGGAAAGGCGCTTGATCAGGCGGAAACGGGTATTGTCCATGGAGCAAAAGTCGCCGAATTGGGAAATATCGGCGCAGAGCAGGGTAAAATGCCGCTCGTCCCGCTCCCCGGAAAGCCTGCGCAGTTTCCCAATCCCCTCTTTTGAATTCAGGGAACAGGCGAGGCTCCAACTGGTATCCGAAGGTAAGGCCAGAAGCCCCCCGCCTGAAAGACAGCGGGCGCTTTTGGCGAGTATCCGGTCGTCAATATTCCCCGTCACCACATATTCAACCATATTTAAATTATACAATAAATTTACGCGCCCGTCCCAGGGCCCAGGCTATTTATACAAATTCGTACATTATTTTTTATTTCATGTATCATAATCTATACGTTTTAAATCGTATAGACAAAAAAAGACAAGGCCGGTTTTTTGTAATTCTTTATATTACAATGAATTACAAACCAAAATCATATTTCTGAACATTTTGGCATGAAAATTGCTGTATATATTTATAAAGAATCCATGTGGCGGGATTCGGAGGAACAAAGATGATAACCAAAAAAAACCTGTATGATTCAGAAGACACCCTGCAAATCTATTTTGACCAGATCAGGAAAATCCCCTTGCTCAGCTTTGAAGAGGAGATTGAACTTTCAAAAAAGATCCATCAGGGCGATAAGGCGGCCAAGAAACGGCTTGTAGAGGCGAATTTACGCCTGGTTATCAAGATCGCCCGGATTTTTCTTACCGCCGATGTGTCTTTTATGGACCTCATCCAGGAGGGCAATATAGGCCTTATACGGGCCGCGGAAAAATACGACCACAAAAAGAACGTCCGTTTCTCCACCTATGCCAACTGGTGGATACGCCAGTCCATCAGCCGGTTTCTGTCCAACAAACGGCGGGTTATCCGCCTGCCCCACCGGAAAGAAGAAGCCCTCCGGAGGATTCGCAAGGCCTATCATACCATGAACCAGACCTTGCAGCGGCAGCCTACTACGGCGGACATTGCCGGCTATCTGGGCATGGAAGTGGAAGATGTTGAGTACATCCTCAATATTACCAACAATATGATTTCCCTTGAAACCGATATTAATTCCGATGAAACAACTACGATAGGGGACCTCCACGAAGATTATACCTACAGCCCCGACCGGGAACTGTTCCGCCAGTCAACAAGGGATATGACTGTCAAATTTCTCGACAATTTGATGGAGCGGGAAAGAAAAATACTTATTTACCGATACCAATTGAACGGCGGCGAAAGACAGACCCTGAAGACTATTGGCAACGAGCTGGGTATTTCCGCGGAAACGGTCCGGCAAATCGAGATGAGGGCCATCAAGAAGATGAAAGAAAACGCCGCGGAACTCTGGAAATCGGTGTACGCTTAACAGCCTGTTGCGCTTGATTTAAACCGGTATCGGTCCGGTTTTTCATACCTGTGCCCCGCTGTCCTCCGGCGGGGTTTTTTTCGCGCAGCGAAAAACGGATTCGGCTGAAACCGCGCCGCCTTGTAATTTGCCGACGGAGACGCTAGTATTTAGCGTATAAGAAGATGGGTAAGCCGCTTTCGCCATATCATCTCGGTAAAGCCCGGGACCTGTACAATCTATTCAATGTTTTTAATTCTTTTTCATGGCAATTCCTGGTCGGAAGCATTATCATCCTCATGGCCATGCGCCTTAACGCGTCTTCCACGGTTATTGGCGCCATTAACGCCCTTGTTTACGTTGCCTTCTTTTTCCTTCCCCTGGGGAAGATGCTCACAAAAAGAATTTCCATCATAAAAATATACTCTTTCACATGGGTGCTCCGGGCGCTGGGGATGACCCCCCTTTTGCTTGTTCCCATGTACGCCGCGCGGGGGGATACCGACTTCGCCCTGTTCCTCGTCCTGCTTGGCGTTCTAATTTTCCATACCACCCGCGGGATCGGGATGATTGCCAACAATCCGGTTCTCAGCGCCCTTGCCTCGGGGCCGGACCGGGGCAGCTACATGACCCAGATCCAGATTATCAACAGCGCGGTGGGCATGTTTGCCAGTTTTGCCATTGCCATCATACTGGGGCGGAACCCGCCGCTTTTTTTATACGCGGTTCTTTTCGGCGCCGGTATCGCGGGCGGGGTATTCAGCGGCATCCTGGTAGGCAAAATCCCCGAACCTCCCCCGGAAGAAGGGGAAAAGAGCGTTAGCTTTATCGGTATTTTTAAGGAGGCGTTTTCCCGGCAACCCATCAAAAGCTTTACTATAGTGCTGATGCTGGTCGCGCTGGTGTCGGGCGTCTCCCGGGCCTTTATCACGGTTTACGCGCGCGAAGTGTTCAACCAGAGCGACGGCATGGTCTCGCTCTATTCGGTGTTCGGGGGCCTGGGAAATTTGATGGTCGGCCTTCTCATCAAGTTTCTGGTAGACAGAATCGGGGTTAAACCCATATACATTTGCTGCGGCATCCTGGGGCTTATCGGCATGATCCCCATTGTTCTATTCCCCTCAAGCGGCATAGACAATACTACTTCCGCGGTGCTGTTTCTTACCTTTCTTTTTTTTATACTGAATTTCGGTTTTCTCGGCGCCGAGGGAATCGCCCAAACTTATTTTCTCGCCCTTATCCCCCGGGAGTTTATGCTCGACATGGGGATACTGTACTTTTTTGTATTCGGCGTTGCCGGCGCGGGCGGATCGTTCCTGGCCGGGCTTTTCCTGGACACGTTTACCGCCCTGGGAATCTCCCATTTCCTTGCCTTCAAGTTCCTCTTCGGCCTGCTTATCGCTATTACGGTGGTAATCCTGTTTCTCCAGAGAAAGCTGTCGCCCCTGGGTTCCCTGCCTTTCAAAGGCGCCCTGGAAATTATGTTTTCCTACCGGGATCTTAAAGCCATTACCCTGCTGGACCGCCTCGACAAATCCAGGGGTTCCGAAGAAGAAGAAGCGCTGCTGGAGGCTTTGCACAACACGCCTTCGCGGCTTTCAATAAAGGGGCTGCTTGGCAGGGCAAAATCGCCCCGGCTGGCCATACGCTCCGAATCCATACGCGCCCTGGAAACACTGGATACCCTGGGCGAAGACGCCGAAAGGGCGCTGATCTTCGACATTGTCAATAACCCCTATACCACCGCCTATATATCCGCCCGTATCCTGGGGAATCACCGGTGCACCCCGGCCATACCTGTGCTGCGCGAGGCGGCCCTTTCCAGCGATTATATGCTTGCCGGGGAAGCGATGATCGCCCTGGCCCGGATCAAGGACGACGCCTTCCGGCCCCGAATCGAAGAAATAATCGGCGGCACGGAAAACCCCCGTTTGAAGATCATGGGCGTAGAAGCCTTTGAAATTTACGGGTCGCCCAACTCTATTCCGCTGCTTATGGACATACTCCGGCAAAAAGATCCCCCTCCTTATTTAGGGGACGAGGTCGTCCTGGCAATGGCGGGTATTCTGGGTACCGGGAAGGAATTCTACCCGCTTCTGGTACGCTATCTGGAGAACCAATCGTTCGCGGCTGTTCTTGCCGCGGACGAGGCCGAATCGGCGGCGGAATACTACGCGGCCGCCCTGGGAGGCTGGAAAACAGCCGGGCGGAAAAGCCAGTACAAAAAAAGCACGGCTCAGGCCAGGGCGCTGCAAGGGGCTGTGGAAGCGTATATCCGGGACAAAAACGGCGTACCCCTGTCCCGCTGGATAGCGGCGCTGCCCGATGATCCTGAAAATGCCATAATCCAGATTATCCTTTCGGAAGCGGTCCTGGACGACGATCTGTCGGCCTATAACCGGCTGAGACTCCTGATCTGCCATTGGGCCTCCCGGAAGCTCCGGGACTGGGCGGACCGCAGCAA
>JAIRYB010000037.1 GCA_031267955.1 Spirochaetaceae bacterium
TCGGGGTATATCGATACCGCCTTTAACTGGAAAGGCATACGGAAGACGCCGGGGCAGGGGCTGAGCTGGCCGCGGGCCGGCGTCGCCCTTGACGGCTTTGACGCCGAAGGCGTCCCGCCCGCCGTAAAGAAGGCCGTCTGCGAGGCGGTGCGGCTATGCATGGACGGGGAAACCCTGTACAGCGCCGACGCCGGGAAGGAAATTACGTCCGCAGGCTCAGACGGCATGTCCGTCCACTATGCCAAAAACGAAAAAGCCGCGACAAGGTTTGAGATCATAAACCGGCTGCTGCGGGGGCTTTACAGGCTGGACACGGACAGGGCCGCCACGGTCGGCTCGTGCAGGGTGGAGCGGGTATGAACGCCTTGTCCATGCTCATGGCCGATACGGTTACCGTTTACAACTACCGGAGCTTCAGGGACGGCGCGGCTATTAAAAGCCGGTGGGACCGCGCCGTTATCTCCGGCGTCCAGTGGAAAGAGTCCGCGAACCGCAATGTATTATCCGACGGCACATCCAAAATAGATTACAGCATTTCCATCATTATCCCGGCAAACGCCAGGGCCAGCGGCGGGAAAACCTATACCAGGCCGGATCTGTACGCGTCCCTCCCCGCCGGGGACGCGTCACACTGGACTCTTGACTTCAAACAGGCGCAGGACGTGATCGTCCATGGCTTGTGCGAACAAGAAATAGACGGCCAGTATACTATAAACCGGCTTAAAAAAGAGTACCCTGCCTGCGACATCAAGGCGGTGGGCGACAACAGGAACCACCCGGTACCCGATTTAAGGCACTGGAAAGTACGGGGGATATAATGGCCAAAGTAACCGTCGAGCTGCCTCCGGTCGACAGCTATTTAAAACGGCTGGGCCTTGAGAAGCACGGCCCGGCGCAGAAGCTCGCGGACTCTGAAATTATCCGTATGTCGGACCCGTACGTCCCTTCGGATACCACGTACACCAGAAAAAGCGTTTTTATCAATTCCGACGCCGGCAGCGGGAAAATCACCTACGACGCATACTACACCAATAAGGAAAAAACCCGGACTATCTGGAACGACACCCGGGAAAATATCCGCTGGCAGGACGCCCCGCTGCGCGGCCCCTTCTGGGTGTTCCGGATGTGGGCCGCCGGGGGGAGGGAGCGGCTTATGAGGGAACTGAACGCGCTGGTTAAGAAACTGGCGGGAGGCGGGCAATGACCGTGTTTGAGGAAATCGCCCCGTGGCTTGGAGGCATTCTGGAAGGCAATTTCCCTTCCCGGGAATTCATAATCGACCTGGAGCACATGCCTTCCGAAGCAAAGTCGGAAAACGCCGCGATTATGAGCAGCCCGAACGATCTGGCGGTTACGCTTATGAGCGGGCGGGTAAAGCATACCGATTTTAAGACGCTCTATGCCCGGTTCGATTTTAACGATACCGGGGAGCGTATCGGCAACGAGGCGTTTTTTGAGACGTTAAAAACGGCAATCGCCAGGAAAAACCTGAACGGCGGCCTGCCGGCTTCTCCCGGAACCAGGCAATGGCGGTCCGTCGAGTGTACCAGCGCGGCGTATCCGTCGGGCAGGGCGGATAATGAAGATACGGCGGTTTACCAGATCACACTGAGGCTGGTTTATATAGAGGGGGTATAGCACCCTTTAAGCCCGGCCGCTAGGGCTGGGGATTTTAATTCAAGAGGTCAAATCATGGCAGGAAACGATTATTGGAACCCGAGGGGCGAGGAAAAGCTCGCCGCGGGGACGGCGGGCAACCAGGCGCATTTCCCGATATTTTACCGGAACGCCCGGGGGAACCTGGTGAGGCTTACGGAGGCCGAAGGGCATACCGTAAATAAAAACCCCGAGACCGAGGACAAAAACACCATCGGCCTTCTGGCGGCGAAGACCGTTGTAAAGAGCTACCGGGATACCTTCGACAAGGCCATCATCATAACCCACGACCCGGGGGACCCCGACAGCAACTACGAGTTTTTCGCCGGGTTCGGCAGGCGCGGGTATACCGGGAAAAACGCGGTTGTCGAAGTGGTTACGGGCGATTTCGGGTACCACGAGCCGGATACCGGCGGCACGAAAGACGTGATATACGCGGAAAAGATGAACATGACCGTAGCCGTCTCCAGCTCCGACTTTACGGCGGGGACGCTCTCGGTGTCGTTCAGCCAGGCCGGCGACAAGGAGTACGGCGTGCTCCGGTTCGAAGGCGACAGCGTGTACCCGGTTTTCGTGCCGTCTTCCCAAAGGGCGGTTACCGCGGTAGTGCCGAGCAACGACGACGTGGGCGTAAGGGCCGGCGGGGAGGCGTCGGTCGAGATTAAGATCGCGCCCCTCGGCAGCCCGCTGGGATTCCTCGCCGAAAGCGACAACCCCGGCGCATGCACCGCTGAAATAATCCGCAACTCGGTAATTATCAGGGGCATCGCCGCCGGGACCGCCACGGTCACGGTGGCCAGCGCGGATAACGCTTCCAAAACGGCGGAAATCGAAGTCACGGTATCGGCATGATAGACTTCTCCAGGGCGGACCGGCGGCGGCCTTCTTCCGTATATGTAGGCGGGATCGAATACCCGGTCAAGACGGATTTCCATTACTGGATCGCGTTCGGCCGGCTGGTAGAAGGCCGGGAAACCTTCCCCCTGGGCGAAGCCGATTTCCTGTACCAATGGGGAATCCCCGGGGACCGGGAAGCCGGCTTCCGGGAGCTCGTAAAGTTTTACGAAAACCGGCAGCCCCTCCCCCGGCCGGCAGGGAAGGCGCCCGGGGTTATCCCGTATGACTGGGAGCTGGACAGCGAGTATATCTACGCCGCCTTTATGCAGCAGTACCGGATCGACCTTGTTGCGGCAAGCCCGCACTGGCACGATTTCTGCGCCCTGTTCAACGGCCTGGCCGGTACGAAATTAAACGACATTATCTCAGCGCGGTACGGCGCGGAGAAGAAAGGCCCCCTGGCTGAAATGCGCCAGGCCTGGGAAATAGCCAGGGACGATCCGGATCTGCTCCCGGCGCCCAGAAGAAGGAGGAACGAGGATTGGCCGACGACAGGGCGAAAATAACCATAGATACCGAAATCAACAATGACGGCATAGACAAAGGCATCAAAGAGGCCGGCGAGAAGCTCGAAAAATACGCCGGAAAGGCGCAGGAAGAACTCGGGAAAGCCGAGGGGGCCTTCGGGGATACCGGTAAAGCGGCGGAAGAAGCCGCGAAGCTGGTAGAGGACGCCGCCGTCAGGCAGATAGCGGCTGTCAAAAGCGGGGAGCGGGAAAAACTCGAGGCAATAAAAACCGGGGAGGCGGCCCTGGTAGCGGAGATTGCCAAGGCGGCGAAAGAAAAAATCGCGCTGCTGGACGCTGAAAAAGACGGGCTGGGCGAAGCGGCGTACAATGAAAGGGTCGAAGCAGTCCGCCGGGAAGAGCAGGCGAAGACTAACGAGGTAAAGCGGGGATCGAAAGAACGGGAAGCTCTGGTAAAAAAGGAAGCCGAGCGCCAGGTAAAGGCGGTCAGGGACGGCGAAAAGAAGCAGCTTGAGGAAATCAAAAAGAGCGAAAAGAAGCAGCTTGAGGAAATTAAAAAGGGCAGCGCGCCGAAACTGGAGGCGGTAAAGGAATTCGGTGACAAAGCCGGCCAGTCCCTTTCGAAAGTCGCCTCTTTCCTTTCCACCGGCGGCCTTTCCGTCCTGGGGCTGGGCGTCGCCGCGGCGGGCATCAGGCAGGCGGTTTCCGCCCTGGACGAATGGGGGCGGGCGGCCATGGAGAAGGAGCTGGTAACGGGCCGCCTCAACGCGGTTTTAAAGTCCACCGGCGCGGACGCCTGGGCGTCGTCGACCCTGCTGCAGAAAATGGCAAACGAGCAGCACGCCGCGACCGGGAAATCCCGGGAGGAAATAACGGAGATGCAGGCCGTCCTCCTGGGGTTCAGGTCCGTTACCCGCGGCGTGTTCGGGGACGCTACGCAGGCGGTTCTCGACATGTCGGAAGTGATGGGCGGCGGCCTGGTAAGCACGGCGAATTCCCTGGGGAAGGCGCTGGACAGCCCTATTGAAGGCATGGGTGCCCTGTCACGGCAGGGGTTTGTCTTTACCGAACAGCAGAAGGAACTGGTCAAAGCCCTGGAAGCGGCCGGGCGGCACGAGGAGGCCCAGCGGGTCATCCTGAAGGAAGTCCAGGCGGCTTTCGACGGCGCTTCCACGGTGACAAGCGATGCCGCAAGGTCCCAGCTACGGTACAACGCCGCCCTGGAAGATCTGAAAAAAAATATCGGCACGGGATGGCAGGAAGCCACCGCCCCGGCGCGCAAGTGGCTGACTGAAGTAATAACCCAGTACAACGAAGCGATAGCCAAGCGGAAGGAATTGGACGAGCTGGGGAAAAATATTACGGCTGATTTTGGCGAAGAGCTGGGAAAAGACAGAAAGGCGTCGGCAGATTTTATAAATTTGCTGAAAATCGAGTATCTTGAAGCGTTCCAAAGCATTGAAAATTACGCCGCGGCTGCCGGGGCCGGGGGGGAAAAGCAGAAACAATTACAGCAGAGTTTATTACGCCTGTACCGGCAGATAAACGAAGAAAAAGGGTATGAGTTATCGTTTATCGCGGAAGCGGTCAGCGCTTACGGGAACTTTGTCCCGCAGGTAAAGGAGGCGAGCAGGGAAATACAAAAGGAACGCGAAGCGGCGGACGCGCTCAGGAGGTTTGAAACCGAGCGGGGCGAGTTTATAAAGAAAGCCGACGCGCAGGCCAGGGCGGCCCGTGATGAAGAGCTTAACCGGCAAACAACTATAGCCGAAAAACGCAATGAAAGCCGCAAAGCCCTCGAGCAGGAAATCGCCCTTATAACCAAAAAAGCGAAACTGGAAGGGAAGAATATACAGTCGGAAGAAATCCAGAAGCAGATACTTAACGCCCGCGTTAACGCGTACATGGCGCTCGTAAAGGAAATCGGCGACGCCGGGGAGGAGGAGGAGCGGGCCTTCGCCAGGCTCCGCGCGGAATACGCGCGGCTTGATACGGAAGCCGCGGCCAGGCTGCAGGAAGAAAACCTGAAAAGCCTGGAACAGCAGAAACAGGCGGTGCTTGAAAAGGCGGAGCTCGAAGGCAGGGCGGCGGGCAGCCTGGAGGTCCAAAAAGAACTCCTCGACGCGGAGGTCCAGGCTTACGGGAACCAGCTTAGGATACTCCGGGAACTCATCGACGGCACCGCCGAGGAAGAGACGGGGCGCCGCCGGGCGCTGCAGGCAAGCTGGGACCAGTACCGCGCCGAACAGATGACCGCCGAGGCCCAGAAAAAACGGCTTGAGGAACTGGCGGAGGCCCAGAAGAAATTCATCAGTTCCTCGTCATCCCTGTACCAGGGCGCCGTTAAGGACGCGCGGGATTCGGAAAACCGGAGGGAATCGGAACGGCTGGCGGAAGAGGAGAAAAAAGCGGCGGAAAGCTTCCTGAAACGCGTCGCCCCGTTCTGGACGGAAGCCCAGAAGCAGCGGGAATCGGCGGCCGTCGATGCAATTAACAGCATCGCCGAACATGAAAAGAAAGTGGCTGAACAAACCGCCCTGGACAAGCTCGCCAGCGCCCAGAAGGAATGGGAGGAGTTACAGAAAAACGAGGAAAAACAGGCGGAATGGATAGCGAACCGCA
>JAIRYB010000058.1 GCA_031267955.1 Spirochaetaceae bacterium
GGCAGCACCACATGGTCGGCCGGTCTCACGACTGCCGCCGCTACCACATCGTGGTAATAGACCGTCTCCACGCTGCCGTCCCGCTTCTTCTTCTCCATCCTCAGACACCGGTCGCAATGGATCTCCGTCGATGAATAATACCACACCCCGTCCAATGCCACCGGGATGGTCCCGTTCAATACCCGGTACTCCTCCAGCACCCCCTGTTCCTGTGCCACCGCCAGCGCATGGTCAAAGGCCCCGGATAACCCCTCGGGCGCTATCCCGTCCACAATGTTCCTGATCTGGTCCACCCCCGGTATCTGTTCCACCCCGAAAAGACTCTGGAGGTTGCTCCGTTTGTGTTTGCGTTCCATTTCCTGCTGAAAATGGAGCATCGACGGATGCTGGCAGTAGAACACCGCAAAGGCGCTCAGAATGAAGTCCGTTATTCCGTATTTCCGGCCGTTGCTGGCGCCCCTTGTATCCGGCTGCGCCCCCGCCGCTTGCTGTAGGCCCTTCAAGAGCCCTTTTATGATTCCCCGTCCCATGCAGACAGTATAGCATCTTTTTTGAATTCGGAATTGCTGCCGGACCACCAGTAATTCTCATTTTAACCACAGAATTCTCCGGAATTTGCACCAGCCGTCATTTACATCGAGGGAGATTAAGGGCCGTACAATTTACCGGCGGCGTTTCGGCAGGCTGAACCTTTCCCGGAACAGGGGATAGAGGGTATCCCAGATCCCGTTGTCCACGCGGATATAGTCCATTCCGGCTGCGGCGGCCCCGGCCCCGTCGGTGTCTTCCCGGTCGCCCATCACCAGGGTACGCTGCGGGGGTATCCCCAGGTCCCCGGCAATCATCGTAAAAGGCCGGGCCGCGGATTTCTGGGCGCCAAAATGTTCGGGGCCGTAGAGCCGCCCGTGCGTCGGGCTCAGGCCCAGAAAGGACAGGCGCTTCGCCGTTTCCGGATAATCCGAATAAACGGCAAAAGGTACGGAACCTTTGCTCAGGCGCGAGAACAGGGCGGACATCCCCGGCCGCGGCTGGTAGTATTTTTTCAGAATCCGGGCCATGCGGGGCAAATACCGGTCAAAATGCCAGGCCCAAAGCCATTCCGCCGGCCTGCCGGTCTTCCGGGCCATCCGGGAGAAGAATTCCCCGTAGTAGAGCCCGGCCGACCCGTAATCGCAGCCGGCCAGGGATTTCCGGGTCCTGCGTTCGGCCAGGACGAGGAAACTGTCCCTGAGGCCCGATAAAACCAGGCGCCGGGCAAAACCGGCGGCATCGTAGAGTGTTCCGTCCAGGTCGAAAATAAGGGCCTCCGCTTCCCGTACCTGATCGTGCAGTTCCCGGCTCAGCGTACCAGTTCCTTAAACATGGCGTGCCGTTTTTCGTCCTGCATCAGGAGGTTTACCTTGAATTGCCCGTCCCGGTAGCCCTTGTCAATGCAGGCGGACTTGAATTTTTCGAATGATTCGTTTACCAAAAGCGAGGTTTCCGGGTTTTTCAGGCGGTTGGAAGAACGCTTCGCCTCGTACTCGATATTGAATTGTTTAAGGTAGCCGTCCAGGACCCTGGTAAAGTTTTCGGCCTTTTCCTGGGTTATGTCGGCGTTAACAAATTCGTAATAGAAACGGTACACCGCCCTGGAGGCGTCCGCAAACCCGACGAAAAACGCGACCCGGTTGCCGGTGTCCTGTTCCGCCGCGTGTACGGCCTCCACGAACTGCCGCTCGTGGAGTTTTTCGCCGGTCATATTGACCGTGCCGTTTACCTTCTGTATCAGCTTGAGGGTGGGGAATTGGTTTACAAAACCGGTAATTTCCACCAGATCGTTCATGTTATAGCGGTAAAGGCCCGCGGACGTGGTAACAACCATGCAGTAGCGTTCGCCTTTTTTAACCTCGTCCATACGGTATATGCGGGGGTTTTTGCTTTCCAGTTCCGATTCATGGATAAATTCGAAGAATATCTTGTGGCCGAAGATCACCGTATCCGGGGAATTGCTTTTCAGGACAATGCCGGGCCGGCATTCGGTGGCATAATACCCCATTTCGTGGAAAAAACAGCTTTCCGGAAAGGAATCCGCGATTTTGTCGAAGAAGATCTTCGTATTGCCGCAAAACCAGACATTTACTATCTGCAGATTGGGCCAGTAATGTTTGGGAAGGACCTTCCCGTAGCGGAATTTCAGGGCCCGCAGTTCCGCCGCCCGCCTGGGATTCGGCCTGATCCGCTTTTCCAGGGCGGCGCGGATCTCGCGGGAAACGGAAACACGCCGGCTCAAGGTGCCGTTCTCAATATCCTCCACATATTCGTCGTAGAATTCGTTGACATTGTTCTGCATTTCTACCAGGGTGCTGGGATTGGCAGTGATGATCAGGGTTATATCCTGCTCGATACCCATGCGCATAATGGTATAATACCGGGCCTTGTAATCGGTAATATGGAAAATATCCGCCGGCGCGGGGTGGAGGACTTCCATAAAATTAGGAATATCCCGCTGGGAAATTCCGGAAATGGACCCGTACACCGTGCCGTCCGGGGCCGCCCCTTCTATGGCGCTGCCCACAACCGAAAGGGTCTTTCCGTAAAAAGCCCGCGGTTTGTTCATGATAAGGGTATAGAACCAGAGCTGGTTCATGGCCTTGTATACTTCCTGATAGTACTGTTCGGTAATAGGTATCCATTTCGGCTCCCTGGTGGTGCCGCTGGTGGTGGCGTACATCTTGGGATTCCCGGCGAACAGGACATCCGATTCCCCCTGTTTATGCCGTTCGATATAGGGCTGGAAATTCTCGTAATCGTTGACGGGAACCTGTTTCCGGTACCGGGCGAACAGTTCCTCCGGGCCCGCGGCTTTTAAAATATCATCAAAATGATGCTCCCTGCCGTAGACAGTGTTTTTGGAAACACCAAGGATGCCCCGCAAGGTTTTTTCCTGGGCTTTCAGGGCATTTTTGGACGCCCTTTTAAGCTCTCCAATGCCTTTTTTACCGACAAGCGTCAGGGCAAGCCTGATAAACCACCATCCCTTAACTCGCTGCAGTTTCATATATTCTTCTCCGGGTTTTGCTGATCGACGAGGTCCCCTGGCGAGGTTTCCCTGGCCAAACCGGCAGGCTGCCGGTTTCACCTTAAAATTTAATTGGAGGTTTAATTGATATTCTCATACTATCTATGGATTTCCCGTATCTTTTTACGGGCGTATTGCGGGGCAATAGCGCGCCGGGATTTTCCGGATTAAAAAACGTACTTTTCGGCCGATAATATAAGCATGAATTTGAGGCGGGGGGCTTTTTCCGCGGTTTTCTTTATTTTTTCCCTGTTTTTCGTTTTGCCCGCCTATTCCCAGGGTCTGCTCTTAAGCGCCGCCGATATACGCATTGAACAGCAGATTGACGGGGGCTACCACCTGTTCATCCGCAAAGGGGCCGGAATTGGCTCGGTGCTGCTCACCGAAACCACCCGCGATCCCGCAATGGCCGCCGACAACTACGCCTACCGCGCGGCGCAGTGGAACAGCATCAACGGCAGCGAGATAAGGGTTCTGAACGGCATCCCCATCCCCCCGGAAAGCGGAATTTACTCGCTTATCGATTCCAGTACCGAAAACCACCCGGAACTGGGAGAGGCGTTCCATATTTATATCCCCTATATTCTCTATTACGGATACGCCGATACCCGCCACGGGGAAGTGTACGTGGTGGACGGAACTTACTTGAACATCCGCGCGTTTGAATTTCCGTACGCCGATTACCGGGGCCGTTTTCAGGATAACCCCTTTATACTCAGGGTAGCCCAGCAGCCCCTGGCCGGCCCCCCCGAGGGCAATTACATGAAAGACACCGTCGACTCTTTTGGCGAAATTACCCGGAGCGGGGGGGGAGATCTGATCTATTCAACAGGCCCCGGCGATCTTGTTGAAAAAATAGAATCCGTGCTGTCCAGGGAAAAGGGAAAGTCAGTGGATCTGGTCATCTGCCTTGACACGACCAACAGCATGAAAGACGATATCGACGCGGTAAGGGAAAAACTTATACCCATGCTGGAAGCGGTTATCAGGGAATTTAAAGATTTTAAAATAGGCCTGGTACTGTACAAAGACTACAACGACGACTACCTGACCCGCGCTATTCCCTTTACCCGGAATTTCGAGGCGGTCAGGCGCAATCTTAACAATATCCGCGTGCGGGGCGGGCGGGACATTCCCGAAGCGGTTTATGAAGCCCTGTACGACGGGGCTACCAAGTACAGCTGGGAAGCCGAGTCGCGGCTTATCGTGCTTATAGGCGACGCGCCGCCGCATCCCCGGGCCCGAGGAAAGATCACCCGGGAAATGGTGGACCAGGCCGTAGCCGAGCGCGGCATCAGGGTAAACGCGATCATTCTGCCGCAGTAATGCCCCTGTTACGGAACACCGGCCCGCGCGGGGCGGTCCCTAGCAGCCTGTTGCACTTGTGGATTTTTTGCATATTCATGCAAAAAATCCCGATTAATGGGCTCCTTACGCAGTTCGCAGGGTAAAAAATCGCCTATTCGGCGATTTTTTGAGGATTTAAACGCGAAGCGCAACAAACTGCTAGCACGCCGGATAATCGGGATTTTCGCGGTTCCCCTGAACCGCCTGCCCGAGCAGTTCCTCCGCCTCTTCCGGGGGCAGCAGGCGGTAAACCGGCCGGGGCCCATTGTCAAAATTTACCTCGAAATACTCCTCGCCGTAAAATGAAAGTTTGGAATTGGTGGCGGGATTGCATTCGAGGTACGTGATTTTATCGAAATCAAGATTCTTCGCCCTGCATATCTGTTCCGCCAGGGAACGGCCCGCGGAGGCGACCGAGGTGCCGGGGTTGTCCTGGTAAAGCTCGGTGACAATCACGCAGTTCTTTCCCTGTTTTTTGATGATCCTGAGGCCGCAGGCGGAAGGCATATCCCACTGGCCCTTGTAACTGAAGATTTCGTCGTAGCATTTTTCCGATACTTTCATAATAGATGCTTTTACCCGGAATCCGCGATTTTCACCTGCCGGCGTTTACCGGCCGGACCACATCTTTTCCGAACGACTTATGGACCAGTTTCCGGTTCCGGGGCCGGTAGGTTCCGTCGTCCATTTCCCGGCTGACTACGTTGAAAAGAAGCTGGAACATTTTTTCTTCCTGGGATTCGTCCCTGTAGAAATTTTCCCACGCGTAATCGTAAAGTTCCTGCAAGCGTTCCGCGGACATATTTTTGGGCCGGAACACTACCTGCCCGGCATTGTAATGATCCCAGTCGAAGTCAAAGATACGCCCTTCGCGCAGAAGATCGTCGTAAGCCTTGGTGTGGGGAAAAGGCGTCATGACCGTGAATTCGGCCAGGTCCAGCTTGACGCCCAGAAGGAAGTCGATGAGGCGCTTGATGTCGTCCTCGGTCTGGTTGTCCAGGCCCAGGAGGATCGTCCCCTCAACCCCGATGCCGTAATCGTGGTAGCGTTTTATCCGTTCCTTGATGTAATCCGAAGTATCGTAGATCGCCTGGTATACATACCACGCGCCCGCCTTCGCCGCGAGATCGAGTACTTCGGGATCGTCCTCGATAGTGTGGCTTATCCACTTCTTCTTGAGGGGGATCATTTCCCGGAAAAGCTCTTTTTCCCATTCGGTACTCTGGGCCAGGGAATTGTCTACGATGAAAAGCCGGTTGTTTTCGATACCCGCCAGTTCTTCAATCGCCTTGTCGATGGGGCGGGGCCTGAAGGCCCGGCCTCCCAGATACGAGACCGCGCAGGGGTAGCAGCTAAACCGGCAGCCGCGCGAAGCGTGGAAAAGGTCTACCATCTGGACGCCCTTGTGGTTGTAGAGTTCCCGCTTGTAGAGGTCCCGCCGGGCGGGCCCTATTGATTCGACAGGCGGGTACCGGAGCATAAAATTATAGACTTTTTTCAGGCCGCCGTTCTTCCAGTCCTCCAGGACTTCTTCCATGCGGCCTTCCGCCTCGCCCAGGAATACCGAATCGGCATGGGCCATGGTTTCCTCGGCGTGGAGCATGGCGGCAATGCCGCCGAAAATCACCTGCCTGCCCTGTTTGCGGAATTCGTCCGCGATGGCCCAGCCCCGTTTTACCTGGGTACTCAGCATCATGGAAACCGCGACCAGATCGCTGGGCTCGTTAAAATCGATTTCTTCAAGATTTTCGTCTGTAAAGGAAATATCAACATATCCGGGCAGTGCCGCGGCAAAGACAACCGGCCCGTGGGGCGGAAGGTTAAAGGTGGTCTGCCCGGGCAGCTTTTCCCATTTAGGGTAGATCAGTTTTAGTTTCATAATCCATAAATCAGATTAGCAGGGCTGCGGGGGGCTTGTCAATTAACCGGCATAAACACAATTGGGCTGTATATAGACACGGCCCTCCCCATCCATTATGATAATAAAGAGGTTTATTATGCCTTTGGCCCGTAAAAAAGAAAATCAGTATTACACCTATGCCGATGTCCTTACCTGGGATGAGGGGGAGCGATATGAGTTATTTGACGGCGAGGCTTTCCTGATGGCCCCCCCAAACCGGATCCATCAGAAGATACTGGGTGAATTGTTCGTCCGACTGCATGCTTTTTCCAAGGAAAAGGTATGCGAGGTTTACCCCGCGCCTTTCGGGGTCCGGCTTTTCCCCCGGGAAGACAACAGCGACGATACGTTTTTCGAGCCGGATATTACCGTGGTCTGTAATCCCGCCAGGCTGGACGACCAGGGCTGTAGGGGGGCGCCGGATATGGTGGTGCAGATTCTCTCCCCTTCCACCGCCAGGCACGATTTTCTCTATAAATTTAACGCCTACCGCCGGGCCGGAGTCCGGGAGTACTGGATCGTGAATCCCGACGAGAAGATACTCCAAGTTTATATTCTGGACGGGGACGCCTATAAGGTCTCCGGCTATGGCGCGGGGGATACAGTTCCGGTTACGATTCTGCCGGGCTGCCATATCGACCTTGCCGCCGTGTTTTCTCCCGAGGCGGCCGTATAGCATTGGGTAGAGGTGGCGGGCGAAACAAACTCATAGGAGGAAAATAGCATGGAAGGAACGATGAAAGGGGCGTATCTCCCCGGGAACAGCACGGTGGTGTTGAAAGACGCGCCTATTCCCAGGCCGGGGCACGGGCAGGTTCTGGTAAGGATGAAGGCCTGCACTATCTGCGGGAGCGATATCCGGGCTATTTACCGGGAACACACGGGCAAAGGCGCCGAGGGTTATCAGAATGTTATCGCGGGGCACGAGCCTTCCGGGCAGGTGGTGGAAGAAGGGCCGGGGATTAGGCGCTTCAAAAAGGGGTCGCGGGTTATTGTGTACCATATTTCCGGATGCGGGGTCTGCCACGACTGCCGTATGGGTTATATGATTTCCTGTTCATCCCCGCTGAGGGCGGCCTACGGCTGGCAGCGCGACGGGGGTATGGCGGACTATATTCTCTGCGACGAAAAAGACCTGGTAGAACTGCCGGATTCTTTAAGCTATGCCGACGGCGCCCAGGTGGCCTGCGGTTTCGGCACGGTTTACGAGGCGATTCACAAGGTCGGCGTGAGCGGCGCGGACAATGTGCTTGTGGTGGGCCTGGGGCCTGTGGGGCTTGCGGCCCTGATGCTCTGCCGGGCTATGGGCGCCCGGAAACTTTTCGGCATTGAAGGCAACCCCTACCGGGTGGAGCTGGCGGACAGGCTGGGCCTGGCGGACAAGGTCCTGGCGCCGGGGCCGGGCAACGCTGGCGAGATACTGGCCCTTACCGGCGGTAAGGGCGTGGAGCGGGCTTTCGACGCTTCGGCGAGCGATTCCGGCAGGCAGACGGCTATACGGGCGGCCCGGCAGTGGGGCAAGATTGCCTTTATCGGCGAGGGGAATACGGCCAGCTTTAACCCCAGCCCGGATATTATCCATCCCCAGAAAAGCATATACGGAAGCTGGGTAACGAGCATCTGGCTTATGGAAAACCTGGTGGAAGAGCTGGTGCGCTGGGATATCCACCCGGACGCTCTGGTGACCCACCGTTTCCCGCTGGAAAAGGCGGACGAGGCCTACAAGCTTATGGCGGAAGGCAGCTGCGGCAAGGTCGCGGTCTGCGCCGACGAAGAACTTAAATAGGCGCGGGGGGAGCGTATGTCTGATTCAATAGATCCCGGGCTGGTACCCAAGTTTACCCTGGCTTCGGGGGAAAAGATACCCTGCATCGGTATGGGGACTTTCGGTTCCGACAAGTACAGCCCCGCCTCGGTCGCCGCCGCGGTATACGGTGCGCTCCGCTATGGCTACCGGCTTTTTGACTGCGCCTCTGTCTACGGCAACGAAGATCTTATAGGCGGCGTATTCGAGGAGGCCATGCGGGGCGGCCTTGTACGGCGCGAAGAGATGCTTGTCACCTCGAAAGTCTGGAACGATATGCACGGCAGGGGTGATGTGCTTCTCTCCCTGGCAAAGACCCTTAAAGATCTGCGCCTGGACTATGTGGATTTTTACTTTGTGCATTGGCCTTTTCCCAACTACCACGCGCCGGGCTGCGACGGCGATGTCAGGAACCCCGACTCGGCGCCTTTTTCCGCAGAGCGTTTCCTCGCCGTCTGGGGGCAGATGGAACGCCTGCAAAAGATGGGGCTGGCCCGGTATATAGGCATGTCGAACATGACCATTCCCAAACTCGAAGCGGTGCTGCCGCGCTGCGCGATTCCTCCGGCGCTTATCGAGATGGAACTGCATCCCGGTTTTCAGCAGCCCGATCTGTTTGAATACTGCGTAAGGCGGAATATTACCGTGATCGGCTATTGCCCTGTGGGATCCCCGAACAGGCCCGATCGGGACAAGGCCCCCGGGGATATCGTGGATACCGAGCTTCCCGAAGTTGCCGCCGCGGCCCGCGCCCATAACATACACCCCGCCCTGGTATGCCTGAAGTGGGCGGTACAGAGGGGGCAGATACCTATTCCCTTCTCTACTACCGAAAAAAACTACCAGGCCAATCTGCGCTGTGTTACAACGGACCCGCTTTCCGCCGCCGAGATGGAAGCTATCGGGAAGGCGGACAGGAACTGCCGGCTGGTAAAAGGCCAGGTTTTCCTCTGGCCCGGGGCA
>JAIRYB010000079.1 GCA_031267955.1 Spirochaetaceae bacterium
GTCCATAACATAAAAATACTCCCGAGGGTTTTTTATGACACGGGCAAAGTACCTTTGGCCCCACAAATGGTCCGAGGAGCCGTGTATACAGTTCCAGCGTTTGGCCGAATGGGTTTTTATCCAGTGCATGATTTGCGAAAGGTTCCCCCTTTCGCCGGGTATGATGAGCAGGTGTATGTGGGTCGGCATAATGCAAAAGTTGGCAAGCCTGAACCCGAACCTTTCCCTGGCATCCCTCAGGACCAGCAACATGGTTTTACTTCCCACATTGCACTCGAAGACCCGTTTTTTGTCATTCGTCCGTGAAGTAACATGATACGCCGCCCCTTCAATAAATTCCCGTTTTTTCCGAATAAGAATTTACCTCCATAGTTATATATGGGTTCAAAGCGCCGTTTTGCTTGTATGAGGGTGCCAGGCACCGAATTTTGGGATAAATTTTTATCGGGTTGTTGACGTATGAAAAATGCCCGGCGTAAGCCGGGCTTTTTTCATCAGTGGCGCAAAGGCGTCCGCTGAAGGGGTGACTGACACTTTCCGTCGGGGGCGGCGGGGATAACGCCCCCGCGCCTTTGCCTGGGAGTTTCGCGCCGCCCAATTCCGCCCGCCCGGCCCGGAGTATAGCGCAAAAAGGCCCGGGCAGCTATACTCTTACTATATGGAAAATTTCTTCCGGCTCAGGGACGGCACGCTGTTTCTCGACATTAAAGCGCATCCCGGCGCTTCCAGATCCCGCCTTGCCGGAACCGTAAACGGCCGCCTCAAGGTGCAGATAGCCAAGGCCCCGGAAGACGGCAAGGCCAACGCGGAGCTTGCGTCCTTTCTCGCGGGGCTGCTCGGCTGCGCCAGACGGGAAGTCGCAATCGCGGCCGGAGAAAGGTCAAGGCTTAAAACTGTGGCGCTGCCCGCTTCCTGCCTGGAGAAACTGGAAGGACTCTTGCGGGAGAGCGAAAAGAAACAATGAACCTCCGCGCGGCAGGCGCGGGCCGGGGCGGGGGTTCGGCGGGGCATTACACCCGCGCTTTCCAATGAGCTAATCGCGTTTTTAACGGAGGACAAACAATGCGCATCGCGATGAAGACGCCCCTTGTGGAAATTGACGGCGACGAAATGACCAGGGTACTCTGGAATTTGGTAAAAGAAAAACTTATACTCCCCTGGGTGGATTTAAAAACAGAATACTACGATCTGTCTCTCTCCAACAGGGACGCTACCGACGACAAAGTTACTTCCGAATCCGCCCGCGCTATTCTGCGGCTCGGTGTGGGAGTTAAGTGCGCTACCATTACGAGCAACGATGCCCGCAAAGCCGAGTACGGCCTTAAAGCCCTCCACCCCAGCCCCAACGCCACCATCAGGGCGATCCTCGACGGCACTGTGTTCCGCAAGCCCATCAGGGTGTCCTGTGTCAAACCCAGCGTCTCTGTCTGGAAAAAGCCGATTGTAATAGGGCGCCACGCTTACGGGGATGTGTACAAAAACGCGGAGCTGGCCGTACCGGGCCCCGGAAAGGTGGAACTGGTCTACACCCCCCGGGAGGGCGGCGCGGAACAGCGGATCACCGTCGCCGACATGAAGGGTGCGGGGGTAGCGCAGGGAATATACAACCTGAACGATTCAATAAGAAGCTTCGCCCGTTCCTGCTTCAGCTACGCCCTGGACGAAAAACTCCCGGTCTGGTTTGCCGCGAAGGACACGATCTCCAAAACCTATGACGGCCGCTTTAAGGAAATATTCAGCGCCGTTTACGAAGGCGAATTCAAGGACAGGTTCGCGGCTGCCGGGCTGGATTATTTCTACACGCTGATAGACGACGCGGTGGCGCGGGTGGTTAAGGGGGAAGGCGGCTTCCTCTGGGCCTGCAAAAACTACGACGGGGACGTTATGAGCGATATGATCGCGAGCGCGTCCGGAAGCCTTGCCATGATGACCAGTGTTCTGGTCTCGCCAAACGGCGTTACCGAATACGAAGCCGCCCACGGCACGGTGCAGAAGCATTACTACCGCTGGCAAAAAGGCGAAAAGACCAGCACCAACCCCGCCGCGCTTATCTTTGCCTGGACAGGCGCCCTTGCCAAACGGGGGGAGATGGACGGCCTGCCCGAACTGGCCGCCTTTGCGGAAAAGCTTGAGGGGGCGGTCCGGCAAGCCATCGAGGACGGGGAAATGACCGGCGACCTTGCCCGGCTCGCCTCCCCCGCGCCCGCGAAAGCGCTTGATTCCTGGGAATTTGTCGATGCCGTCGGGCGGCGGCTTGGCTGGACCTAAAGGCATCCGGCGCGTCCCGCCGCGCTACCCGCCAAGCGGCAGCAGGCATTCCGGGGGAATACAGAGGTACTCGGGTATGCCGGGTTTCGAGTATTTGCTGAATTTCCACCAAATTTCGCCCTGCTCTTCCGCGCCTTCCGCGTCCGCGTTGGTAAACAGGACCGCCTCCTCAAAAGGCTCCTCAAGGCGGCGCGTAAGCTTAATCCTCACCCGGTTAGGCGCGCCCGCCGGGGCGTCCGGGCGGAAGTCATGGGCGCGGATTCCCACATGGGTAATTTCAGGGCTTACGGGAAAGGCGGTACCCAGGGTAAGGCCCCAGTCAAGGGCTTTAAGTTCGTATTCGCCGGTTTTTTGGGCCCGGGAAATATTCTTGCAGCCGGTCAGCCGGGCTATGCCGACCGAACCGGGGTTCCTGAAAAGCTCGCCGGTTTTCCCCCTGCCCAGGATGCGGCCGTCTTCCAGCACAAGAATTTCGGCGCAGAGTTTGTACGCCTCGTCGCGGCTGTGGGTAACCAGTATCACATCGGAGCGGAGGGCCAGAAGTTCCGCCAGGTAAAGCTGCATCTGCTCCCTGAGCGCGGAGTCCAGGGCGGAAAACGGCTCGTCCAGAAGTACAAGCTCAGGCTCCCGGATCAGCATACGCGCCAGGGCCGTCCGCTGCTGCTGCCCGCCCGAAAGCTGGGAAGGGTAGCGGTCCTCAAAGCCGCTTAACCCGAAACGGGCGATCCACTCGCGCCCCCTGCGTTTCCTTTCCTCCCGCGGCAGGGGAAGCCCCATCGTGATATTCTCCAAAACCCGGCTGCGGGGAAAAAGCGCGTAGTTCTGAAACAGATAGCCCACCCGCCGTTCCCTCGGCTTTAGGCTGATCTTCTTTTCCGAATCGAAGAGCACCCTGCCGTTCAGTTCGATGCGCCCCTCGTCGGGCCTCTCAATCCCGGCGATGCACTTGAGCGTCATGCTCTTCCCCGAACCGGACGCGCCCAGGATGCCCAGGCATTGGGGCGTCTCCTCTTTCCGAACGCCCGCCCCGCCTTCCGGGGCATCCCCGCCGGGAACATTATCCGCGTGAACGCCGTCATGGGTCTCGAATTCGGTTTCCAGCGTAAATGCCCGCGACAGGCGCTTCCGTATGGCGACTCTAAGACTCATGCCGGGTTCTACCTTTTCCCGCTTTCCTGCGCGGTAAACCAGTTCATCAGCGCCACAACGATAAACGAAAAGAGGACAATCACCGTGACATAGCCCCAGGCCGTTTCCATGTCGCCGCCCGCTACCGCCGAATAAATCGCGAGGGGCAGGGTCCGGGTTTTTCCCGCGATATTCCCGGCGATCATCGCCGTGGCCCCGAACTCGCCGAGGCCCCGGGCAAAGGCCAGGACGCCGCCCGACGCCACCCCGGGCAGGGCCGAGGGGAGGCATACCCTCCAGAAGATCGCCCATTCGCCCATGCCCAGGGTACGCGCCGCGTAGATGAGGTTCCGGTCAACCTGCTCCAGGGCGCCCCGGGCCGAGCGGTACATGAGCGGGAACGAGATGGCGACCGCGGCGAGCACCGTCGCCCCCCAGGAGAAGGCGAACTTTACGGCGAAAAAGTTCAGGAAATACCGGCCCACAGGGCCGCGTACCCCGACAATATAAAGCAGGAAGAAGCCCGCCACAGTCGGGGGCAGCACCAGGGGCAGGGTGAGGATTCCGTCGAGGATCATCTTGACGGCCCTGCGGCGTATTCCCGCCACAAGCCTTGCCGCGAGAAGCCCCAGGAAAAAAGTTACCACAATCGCCGCGGACGCGGTCCTTATGGAAATCAGTACAGGCGAAAGATCCACCCCCGGCCTCTTTTAATTGTTCGGCGAAAAACCGTAGTTTTTAAACACATCCAGGGCTTCGGGCGTTTGCAGGAAACGGATAAACAGATTCGCCTCTTCAGTATGGGCCGACGCCGCGACGCGCCCCACCGGGTAGATCACCTTGGTACTGAGTATGCCGTCGGGAAGTTCCGCGACAACTTCTACTTTGGTGGTAGTCGCCGCATCGGTGGCGTAAACCACGCCGACTTCCGCGCTGGCTTCCCCTACCCAGTTGAGTACTTCGGTTACATTGCCGCCGAAACTGGCCTTTGCCGAAACAGCGTCCCAGTTCCCCAGGTTTGTAAGGGCTTCCTGGGCGTACTGCCCTGCCGGCACCGACGCCGGGTCTCCCAGCGCCACCACTTTCGCGTTGCCGATGTTGTTAAAACTTGTAACCGTCGTCGCGATTCCCGCCGGCTTGATCAGCACGATCTTGTTCTGGAGCAGGGGGACCACCGAATCCGGCGCGATAAGCCCCTGGTCCCTCAGGGCGTTCATCTGCCTTTCCGCCGCGGACATGAACACGTCGGCCTCAAGCCCGCCCTCGATCTGGGTCTGGAGCCTGCCGGAGCTGTCGTAGACCCCCTCCACCGTGATCCAGGGGTACTGCCTCCGGAACCTGGGGATAAGCTCCTGGGTATAGGAATACTCAAGGCTTGCCGCGGCGGCTACCATAATGGTCACCGGTGCGGGCGTTGCGGCAGGTCCTGCCGGGGCCGCGGGCGCGGTATCCCTCCCGGCCCCCGCGAAAAGGCTGCCCGGG
>JAIRYB010000095.1 GCA_031267955.1 Spirochaetaceae bacterium
TTTTTTGATCGCCCCGGTTGACAAGTTTGTATTTTACCAAAAGGCTGTCGCGTTCAAGGGAGCAGGCCTTGTTTATTTCGACCGAGCCAAGCGCCGAACCGGGCGCCCCGCCGGCCCCAAGGCGGAAAACGGCCTTCTGCCGGGCCTTATCGGTTTCCAGGACTTCGTAGGGCTCGGCGCCGCAAAAGCGCAGCCCGCCGGTTTTTTCAAGGTCTTGCGTGGAAAAGCCCGCTTCGGCGAGAAGCGCCGGGGAAAAACCGGGAAACGCGAGGATATCCGTAAAAGCCATGCGCGTTTCCGGGGAATTCAGGGCGGTCCCCGCCTCGCGGGGAAGCAGGGTGCCCAGGTAGTTCCAGGCACGGGGCATAAAATCAAATTCAAAAACAGCCGCCCCCTGCTTTTTTACATACACGCTGATATGATCGTTGCGGAAGATGTATTCATCCTCACCGTCAAAGTCAAAATCAAAGTTCATAAGGGAGGGGATGAATATCCCCTTGATCCGGGCGGTTTTTTCCGCGATAAGAAGCGACCTGTATACGGCGTTCCTTATGTCGCCCCGGTAAAAACCCCCGGACCAGCTCCGGCAGAAGGCGTCGTAACCCTGGGCTTTCCAAAGCTCCTCCAGGGCGGCGGTTTTGCGCGCCTTGTCCCCCCGCAGCTGGCTGACGAGCACATGGGTAAATACCGATTTGGCGTATATCCCGTTGGCCTCCGGATATTCGATAAGGAAACGTTTGACGCTGCCCTTTGAATCAGTGCCGAAATAGGCTTTTTTGTAAACCCGGCGGTTCTTTAGCACTTTGGCCGGGGTGGTAAAACCCGCAAAAGATTCGCAGCGGGAAAGCCCCTCAAAAAACCGGCTGATACCCTCCCCCGCCTCCTGCGAATCAAGGCTTTCGTCAAGGATACCGTTGGAGCAGATGGCGACGATCCGGCCTTCCCCGGAGGCGGCGTTTCCCGCGGCGGCAAATTTTTCCAGCGCCCCGGGGAGGCTTTCCGGCTTTATCCCGGCGAAAAACGCGCCGGCGGACAGCGGCATACCGGAAAACGGCGTAAAGGAAAGCGCGCCGGAAGATGGAACGCACAAAAGCGGAAAAACAGTAAGGAGCTTTCCCTGATTCTCGGTCAGGCAGGGGGCAAAAAGATCATCCTCCCCAAGGCCGGCCTCCCGGAACTGTTCCGCGGCGAGGAAGGTATAGCCCATGCCGCAGCGGCTGAGCGCGTCAACGATGCCGGGCTCCCAGGCCAGGACGGGCAGCCAGCAGCCCAGGGGTCTCTTGTTGAAGTGCTTCCTCAGATAATCGGTAAGCAGCTCGATTTGGCCGATCTTATCCTGCTGGGAGATGAGGGGCATCATCGGCTCGTAAAAACCGCCCCCCACAAGCTCTACCTGTTTCCGGTTGAGAAGGTCTTCGATAAGCATAAAAAATTCCGGATGGGCGCGCTCGATCCAGTGAAGAAGCACTCCGGAATAATGCAGGGTCCCCTGGATATTGGGATAGTTGTTCAGGGCGACAATAAAAGGCTTAAGCTTACCGGTATATATATGTTCAAATTCTTCATCTCCCGCGCCATAAGGCACATGGTTGTGATTGACGAGTATCAAACTGACAGGTTTATCCATTCTGCCGGGCTATCCTATAATCTTTAATTGTAAAGCACTTTCCTTCTTCTGAAAAGCCGATCTCTTGTAATTCATACGATTTAAAGGGATTAAGGGAAAATCCCAATTATCAATTATATAGTATTCTTGTGACTATTCAGCCGTAGCGCAATTTCAGAACTTTTCTTGTTCTCTAATGCTTTAACCCCCGCAGACGACTGAATAGTTACGCATTTTTCATAAATTCCAGCCTTGACTTTAATATGATAGTATCATAATTATTACATGACAATAAGAATTGTCAAGCAATTTTGGCAATTTTTGCAAAGGGCGGGCCGGGTTTCCCCTTGTCAGGGAAACTTGAGCAGGCGCAAAAAAATGACCGAAAGCGAGGAAAAGACAAGGGCGAGAAGGCCTATGGCGACAAGGAGCAAGGGGGTGCCGCGCAGTGAGCGGGGTATAGTTTCCCCGGAAAAACGGCCAAGTATCGCCCTGAGGATGAACACCGCCGCCAGAAAACCCAGGGAAAACCCGAGGGCAAGAACCAGGGCTTCGGAAAAAGAAGAAGCCAGGCGCAGCGTTACCAACAGGGCAATTGTCACAAAACCGCTACGGACGCCGGCCATGGAAAAAAGCCTCCCCTGTGAATCGGGGCGCGGAAACAGGCGGGCAAAGAGCAGTTCCCAGAATCTGTCCGCGGAGGCTGTCAGGGGAAAGATCAGGAAATACTCGAAAAAGCCCATGGAAAGGGGGGTAAGTACATAGGCGAAGAAACACCAGAATACCGCCAGCGAAACAAACTGGCTAAAGCACTGGAAAAAGACGAATCTGAGCGGCCGGTAAGGCTCCCGGTTAAAATCCTGTATACCTACCCCCTGGATCAAAAGGTTAAGCGAAAGGCCGGAAAAGATCGCCAGAGCCGCCAGATTATTCACTGTCCCGCTCCGCCATTGACTTGAATTCTCTAAGCCGGTTGAAGAGGGCCGCCCCGTAACCCAGCAGAATAAGGGCGCCCGCGGAACCCGCGAATATCCGTATGGGAAAATACGGGGATTCCCCGGAAACAAAAAGCCTCACAATCCCCCCGCTGCCCCCGGGCAGGGAAAGAGAGCCGTAACCCAGCGGCTCCCGGATCAGGGCAAGCGCGACGATTAAAACGCCCATGGACAGGGCTTCCGCCGCCGCCTTGATCACGGCGTCTTCGACTTCGCTGTTTTCAAGCCGGCCCGGAAGCCGGGACACATAACTGTATACCGGGACCAAAAGGCAGTAAAGGAAAGTTTCCAGCGCCAGAAACGGGTTCAGCAAAAAGAGAAACAGGATGTAGGTGCTGTTCAAAACGCCGGATAAAAAGAACTCCGCGATAGCCCTCCCCTTTTGGGGAAATACCGGCCTGGCGGCGTTCAGAGCCAGAATAAGCAGGCTGTGGTGCCAGAGCAGGGCGCCCAGGACAACCAGGGCATAGGCGGTACGGCCCGAGGAAAAAATCAAAAGCACAATCCCGGCAAGAGTGGCAAGAGGCGCGCGGCGGCCCCAGAACGGGTGGTCCTGCAAACGATCGCTGTTCAAGTACCGCCTCCTTCGGGCAAGGCCCCCAGCAGGGAATTCGCCTCTTCGGCCCGCCGGGCATAAAGCTGGATCACGGCGGCCGGAAAGCGTTCAAAAAGCTGTACGGCGTTGGTTCCCAGGGGGATAAGCGATTCCAGCTTCCCCTCGGGGGAAAACAGGGCAAGGGCGGAAGCTGTGTTCGGCCCGGCCATCAGAGGGAAAACTACCGCCCGGCCGCCGGCATTTCTCAAGGTAAACCAGGAACCCAATTGCATCGCCCGGCCCGGCTTTCCCAGCGCGCTGATTGGCCCCTCAAGGCGGTACGGGATACCGGAACGATCCAGGACCCTGTTTACCGACACCAATACGATCCGGGAACGGAGGGATCCGGTCAGGCCCCAGAGCAGAACGCCTGCCAGGACAAGTCCGCCAACCCAGGCGGCAAAAAGCCCCCATTGTTTTACCGGGAGGGGGAGCTGCGCGATCCGTTTGACGAACTTATTCATAGCTTGCCCGCCTTTGGTAGAACAAACGGCTTTCTATTCCCCGGATCAGGAGGACCAGGACATTGACAAAGGCGACCGCGAAAAAAACCCCGTAGGGTTCAAAGGCTATATAGCGAAACATAAAGGTCAGGATTGCCGCCAGAACAACCGCCGCGGCCTTGCCGCCCTTCGATTTGGGCGCGGTGGCGGGATCGGAACAGAGCAGGAAAACAGCCGCGATAACGCCCCCCGAACAAACGCCGAAGAGGATATCCCCGTTTCCCAGAGCGCCGCCCAGGAAGAAGGCCCCGAAAAACCTTACCAGAAACACGTAGACAGCCAGAAAAACAGCGGGTATCCAGGTCTCGCTTGCCTGAAACGCGATGATCACAATGGTACCGATAAGGAGGCATAGAAGCCCCCGGTCGGCGATAATCGCCGGGAAACGCGAGGCGAAGAGGGAGGCGTATTCGGCGGGCAGGCGGGCGCCGAAAAACGAGAAGACCGTCCGGTTGAGAAAGGCGACAACGCCCTCCGCCCCGCTTCCGGCAGCGGCGCCGAATCCCGCCAGAGACGCTGCGTCAGGGAGGGGGAAAGCGCCGCCCAAATCCATGCCGTTCGCGGCAAGCAGGGACAGGGGGGAACCCTGGGAATCAAGCTCCCCGTTACGGGAAAGCGTTGAAAGCAGCGAAAGCGGGGAATTTCGCAGCGACTCCTCAAAAGCGGCGGGCCACGAAAAGCGCGCGAAAAGCCAGGCGCCGACCGCGGGGTTAAGCCAGTTCGCCCCCAGGCCCCCGAAACTGTACTTTACCACAGCCATCGCGAAGATGGAGCCGAGAAAGGCCAATACCGGGGGAAAGGTGTTGGGTAAAAGCAGGGTAAAAACCAGCGCGGAAGCGGCCGCGCTTCCGTCGGTAATATTCTGGCTGCGGAGCTTGATATTCAGAAGAAACTCCGACAGCACCGCCCCGGAAAGCGCGGCAAAAGCTATCATCAGCGAGGCGCCGTCGTCGGTCAGGGAGGACTGTACCACCGCAAGCCCGGCGCAGGCGCTTACCAGCCACATGCGGAGAGTGGTGGAACGGGCAAGGCTTACCTGCGGCCTGCGGTACAGGGGCGCGTTCTTAACCGGCATGGCTGTTCCCCCCGGCAATCACCTGGCTTAAGGGAAGGCGCGAAGGGCAGACCAGTTCGCAGCAGCCGCAGCCATGGCACCCGGCAGACGCGCGCGGGGAACCGGCCTGGTCCCCGTTCTGAAAACGCCTTGCCCGTTTGAAAAGTTCTTCGGGGTCCAGCCCTACAGGGCACACCGCCCGGCATTCCCCGCAGCCTATACAGTTCCTCGCCCTCCCCTCCATAGCCTGGCGGCCCAAAATGGCGAAAACCGCGTAGGTGGTTTTGATTACCGGCTCGTCCAGGTCGGTTACGGCCTGGCCAAGAAAAGGGGAGCCTGACGCCATCCGTTCCGGCTTATCCACAAAACCCCCGCATTCCGCGAAAACTTCCCCTATCCTCGTGCCGATCCGCACCTTCATCACCTGGGGATTCTTGACCGCCGATCCGCCGACAGCCACATAACGGTCCAAAACAGGCTTGCGGAGCTTTACCGCGCCGTAGATCGCCGCCAAAGTCGCGGGCCCTAAAACAACCACCGATCCTAGGAGAATTCCCTTACGCCTTTCGTAGGTACGCAGGGCTAATTCCATCTCCCGCTGGTTATGCTGGGGATACCGGGAGCCGGTGATGACCAGAGACGAGGGGAATTTATAAGAGGCGGCCTCGGATAAAAGTTTTCGGCCCAGCTCTTTTTCCCGGTGCGATACGGCAAAGACTATGCGGTTCAGCCTGCCGGCCCTGGCGGCGATAGCGCTCCCCTCTACCACTTCCTTAAGCCGTTCCCGGCAGAGTGTATAATCGGAAGCAAGCCAGGGATCGTCAAAGACGCAACGGACCACAAGGCTCTGATCCCTTTTGCCTGTTTTTTCGCAGTTAAGCACAGCGGCGACAGGCCGGCCGGGCCCTTCCATTTCGACAATGCCGAATTCGGCGATAAGGCGTATAAGCTCATGGGGGGAAAGGTCGGCCCAGGAATAGGCGGTTTCCTTTTTACCCAAAAGCTCGAAACCGCCCCCCATGCGTATCAGCAGGGCGTCGCAGATCCTGCCCTCGGCGTTTTTCCAGGAAACCTCCCGTATTACCCTGCCCGGGACCGTGGCGTGCACATTCGCGGAAAGCGGCCCCTGGGAACGGCCGACAAGCATTCCCTCCCGGACAAGGTCCCCGGCGGCAACCGTAGGCTTGGCCGGGACTCCCGCGTGCTGTAACAGGGGGATTACCGAAAGGGCGGGAAGAAAAGCTATGGTACTCGAATCCCTGGGGGGGACCGTGGGGTCATCAAAGGAAATACCCACGCGGGGGAAAGAATAGATATTCATGCAGCCGCCTGTTTGTCGCCTTTAGCGTTAATGATAAGAAAGCCCCCTGTTTTCCGCCTTTCCCGGCCCGGCCTGAAACAGGAAGGAAGCGCCAGCAGCAGAACAACCGCCGCGGCAATAAGTTCCCCGGCCCCGTTCCCCCTGGTATTATGATTCCCGCCGCTTTTCAGAAAAGAACACAATTCTTCAAGCGGAAACGGCGGGGGGGCCGGATATTCCGGCGCGGCCCGGTCTTCTGCCCGCAGCGATCCGCCGATTAGCCCGTCATCGCCAAGATAGTAGCCGTAATAGGCCGCATCCTGCGTCACACCGGCCTCATGGCGCGGGTCCAGCGGGCGCAGGGAAAATGAAGACTGAAAAGCGACATGAGCCTCGTACTCTTCCCTCGCGGGGATATCTTCGGCCTCGGCAAAAACAGCGGAGGAAGTGTCCGGGCCCTCTCCGGACAGCCCGAGCAGGGGCAGAAACAGGCTGAGGCAGGACGCGAGCGCAAAGGGAATCGTTATACGGGGAAGAAAATCAGGGCCGAAGGACGGCTGCCGTATGGGAACAGGCAAAAAACGGCGGCGGGCAAAGCCGCCGGCCTGGGCTGCGGGATTCGATTCAAACCAAAGGAAAAGGACGAGCGCGGCAAAAGAAGCCGCCCCGGCAAGTACGGCCGGAAGCGGATGCACGGGAGTTGCCGCCGCCGCGGCTATGTAAACCAGGAAGAAAACCAGCGCCAAAAACCAGTTTATCCTGAAAATACGGCCGAATTTGAAAGAACGGGCGGACAGCCGGAAACAGGACAGGTTTTCCCTGAGCGGCGGGACCAGGCATTCGAAACAGCCGAGAAGCGCGGCAATGCAGGCAAAGCCCCCCGGCCCGGAAAGCGCCAGGGAGAGCAGGGCCGGGACAAGCGCGGCAGCCATGCGGACAAAATCCAGGGGGAAGGCGCCGGGGTTTTTCAGGGCGAGGAACAGAACGCCGCCCCCGGCCGCGAGAAACAGGATCAAAAGGGGGAACAGGGGCCCGCGCCGGGGCGTTGTAAAGGCGTCCAGCGTAAAGGCCGTATCCCCGCCCAAAGCCGCGCCGGCGCGGTCCTTAAGCTGGGCGAAAGTCATCGGCTTTAAATCAATAAAAAAACGGCGCTTCCCGTCCTTCACAAAAAAAGAACGGAGGGCTTCCGCGTATCCGTCATTACGGGGATCAAAAGGTTCCACCGCCTCGGCGTAATGATCCAGGGCTACGCGCTTAAGTTCCCCAAAGTCATCAAGAAAAACCCAGGAACCGGATTCGGAAATAAAGCCGGTTATTCCCGCGCGGGAAAGGGCCTCCCCTATTTCCCGGTCGGAACAGGACTCGCCAACGGAAAGCATGGCAAAACCGCCGGATTCCCCGGCGCCCGCAAGGATGCCGCGCCCACCCTCCCCCGCCGGGGCCAAGCCGGCGGATTTCAGGGCGGAAAACAGGGCAATAAAGCCGCATAAAAGGATAACAGCAAGAACAGCCGGCGCAGAATTCTTATATGACATTAATATACCTACAAAAATTCGTACGCCGCGGCAATAAAAAAGCCCAGAAGCGCACCGACAACCACCTCCATAGGGGTATGGCCGTGCACTTCTTTTACCGGGTGATACTCAATACCCTCCTTTTCAGCCAGCTGCCGGCCCAGGGAATTGAGCGCCCGGGACTGGAGCCCCGAAGAACGGCGCACCCCCATGGCGTCCCGCATGATGATCAAAGCAAAAAACAGGGTAACAATGAACAAATCCGAGTCAAACCCGGCCCGGTAGGCCGCGGAAACCGTCAGAGACGTAACAAGGGCCGCATGGCTCGAAGGCATTCCGCCTGTACGCCAAATCACGGTTTCCAAAATTTCCCGGCCGCTCCGGTGCCTCCCCGTAAGCAAAAAAATCAGCATCTTGAGTATCTGTGCAATTATCCAGCCTGACAAGGGGGCCAAAAAAAGAGGGGTCTCTATCAGCGCCTTGAGTGACTCCGCCTGGGACATCGGAAAAGCCATTACTAACTTTTATCCGTAACAGGGAAATTTGTCAAGGGAGCGAATTGCGCCAAGTAAAGAAGTATCCGCCAGGAACGCTATACGGAACGAAAACGCACGGACCATCGACTGGCGTTTTACTACCGCCGATGCCCGGATAAAACTCAAAAGATTATATCCACAGTTCAATAATTGATTGCGTGCTAGAGAGTCTATGAGGCTTTGGTCTACTTGCCTTTTCTCTGTTTCTGTAGTATGTTTGTTCAATAATTGAACAAACCGTGCGGGGTCCGGAGCGTGTTTCGGCCGCCCGAATAACGCTGCATGGGTCATTTTTTTGTATAGTTGGACAATATAGGATAATTGTCCCCAAATTCTAAAAATTCTTCAAACCGCGATGGAAAACG
>JAIRYB010000149.1 GCA_031267955.1 Spirochaetaceae bacterium
GCGGGGGGTAAACTGGATATATGGCGGATCCCGAACTGGTAAGGGTGCTGGACTATATTCTGAACCGCTGCGATGAAGGCGCTATCGAGGCGGTGTCGGCGGCGGTGCTGCGGAGGAAGCGGGACCTTGCCATGTTCGGCGGTATGGAAAAGCTGCCAGACCCCAAAAAAATGGCAAAGGAACTTGCTTCCCAGATTGATGTAAGCGCCACTATCGACGGGTTTTCCGGAACGGTCCGGAATATGGCGGCCCGCATTATTAAGCAGGAAGCGCCGGAGTTGGACGACGGGCAGGTAGAGGAACTTCTCAGGGCCTGGGTACCCGGCGCGGGCGGGCAGCGGCCTTCCGCCGGAAACGCCGTACCCGCAGGGCTTTTGCTTGCCATGATCGGCCAGTTTGTCGCCTACTCGCAGGGAGCCATGGACCCGGCGGAAGAACGCGGGCTCCGTTCCGAGATGGGCGCCTGGCCGGATCGTTACTGGAAATCATTCCCCCAGGTAGTACAAGCGATCGTCAGCGGCTATCTTAAAGGGGAAATTGACGAAAAGGAATTCAACGTCAAAATAGGCGCGGCCCTTTCGTTAGGCGAGCGCCCATTCCAGCAATTCCGCGCGTAAACCGCCGCGGCAGGCCGCTAATCCCCTACCCGGATCGAATTGAACCAGGCGTCGTCGTAAAGTTCCAGCGCTTCCCCTATATTGTCCTTCAGCTCTTTATCGGCGACATCCTCCAGGGTATAATGCGGCGGGGAAGCCTTTAGCGGGCGCGCCGGAATATTGACGGTCGCGGGAAAGCCGAATGTATCGGCAAACTCGGCGTAGATTGCCGGCCTGTGGATAAAGTCGATGAACTTGTGGGCCAGATCGGGGTTCTGGGCGCCTTTGGGGATACACATGCTGTCGATATAGGCGGGGCCGCCTTCGGATGGGATAAAGAAAACAGTACTGGCTATCAGATCCTTGTTGTCGGCGATCTCCTCGTAAACGCCTTCCGCGTAACCCTGTACTACCCAGAATTCGCCGTTGGCATAGCCCTTGCCGAAAGCCTCGGCGTCGAATTTGGTCAGGTTGGGTTTCCAGACATTGTTGACCAGATCCCGCGCGGCGGCGATCTGGGCCGGGTTATCGGTGTTTACCGAATAGCCCAAGTGAACCAGGGCGTCCCCCATTACTTCCCGCATATCGTCAAGCATGGTCATGCGGTTTTTAAGATCGGCGCGGCTGAATATGGACCAGCTTCTTTCAAAAACAGGCACCTTGGATGTATTGACGGCAATTCCCGCCGCCCCCCAGTAATACGGAACGCTGTAATCCATCAGCGGATCGTAGGCGGTCTTTTGCAGTACCTGGGGGTCTATGTTCCCCAGGTTGGAAAGTTTCGACCGGTCGATTCTTTCCAGCATTCCCTGGTTAATCATGATGGAAACATAATCGCCCGACGGGAAGATAACATCGTAACCGGAACCGCCCGCCTGGAGTTTGGCGTACATTTCCTCGTTGGAGGCGAATACGTCGTAGATAACGTCCACGCCGTATTCCGCCTCGAATTTCTCGATAACCGAAAGCGGGGTGTAGTAGGTCCAGTTGTAAATGTACAGCCGGCCGGCCGGCGCGGCTGAAGCCTGGACATTCCCGGCATTTTGGCCGGACGCCGCTCCCGGAGACTGGGCGCCTTCCGGTTCTTTTCCCGAACAGCCGCCCAGCGCGGCAAGCAGAAGCAGAACGATCAGCGCCGCCGGAGCGGCGCCGGAAACAGGATTTTTTTTCATGTCCTTATTCCTCCTTTTATATCAGCAGAAGCGCTACGGCCCCTGGTTCGCGCAATACATTCAAAATCCGGCCCGGGTTTAAATACCCGCGCTGCCACCGTCTTTTTTAATCTCCACGATATAGCCGTCGTCGGCGCTCCAGGAAATGTAGACTTCGTCTTTCCAGACAATATCCGGGCCTTCGTCCGAATAATTGGGGTGCTGTTTCATCACCCGGAACACCACCCCGTCCCGGACTTTAACGTAAAACTTGGTCTGGAATCCCGAATATATAGGCTCGTCTACGACGCCCCGGAAAAGGTTGATATCTTCCCGTTTTGTGGCCGGCTTGTCCCCGGAGATCTTTACCTTTTCGGGCCTGATGGTAAAGCTCACCTTGTCTCCCACCTGCAACTGGTCAACCGTGGTTACCTTGATCCGGTCCAGTTCGGGAATGTCGAGTTCCGCAAGGTATACGGCATTTTCCGCCGGCAGGGCGGCAACAGACGCAACAGTCCCGTCAAAAAGATTGGTCTCCCCGATAAACCGCGCCACAAAGTCCGTAGCCGGGCTTTCGTAAATTTCGTGCGGCGTCCCCACCTGTAACACGTCGCCTTGGTTCATGACGGCAATCCTGTCCGAAACCGAAAGGGCCTCCTGCTGGTCGTGGGTAACATAGATAAAGGTAATGCCGATTTTGTCGTGGATTTCGTCCAGATCTATGAGCATGCGCTGGCGCAGTTTCGCGTCCAGCGCCGAAAGCGGCTCGTCCAGGAGCAGCACCTTCGGCTCGTTGATCAGCGCCCGCGCGATAGCTACCCGCTGTTTCTGCCCGCCTGAAAGCTGGGCGGGTTTTTTGTGGGCGTGGCCTTCGAGCTGTACCATGCGCAGGTAATCGTTCACCTTGGCGGCAAGTTCCCCCTTTGGAAAGTGTTTAAGCCTGAGGGAAAAGGCGACATTTTCAAAAACCGTAAGGTGGGGGAACAGCGCGTAGTTCTGGAAGATCGTATTAAGCTGCCGGTTATTCGCCGGCACGGGCAGTACATCCCTGCCGTCCAGACTGACCAAACCCGTATCGGGAAATTCAAAACCCGCGATAATCCTTAACAGGGTCGTTTTGCCGCACCCTGACGGCCCAAGCAGGGAAAAAAATTCCCCTTTCCTGATCTTTAGGTTGATGTTGTTCAGCACCCTAAAGTCGCCGAAGGATTTGTAAACTCCCTCGATATCAACGTCGCTCCCTTTCAATCCGCCCTCCGTATGCCTGAATACTGAAACATTTGCAAGAATTTGAGCCAATGTCAACAGGTTCGGAAAGCGCCCGGCGCCCGTCCGGACTGTTCAGCGTAAAAAAATACATAATACTGTATTCCGGTACATTGGAGCAGGGAACCGGAAGAGCGGAAGTTTCAATTGAAGGTTACAGGGCGGCGTATCCGGCGCGGGAGCCTGTCGGCAGCGGGCTGTATTTCCGATCCGGGGGCGGGCGGCCAAGGCCGGGGGCTATTCCCCTGCGCCGCCGTCCAGCCGGTCAATTTCCCAATGCCCCTATGCCGCCCGGGGCCGGATCCCGCTTTTCCAGCATTAACGCGGCCATCACTTTGGCGTCGCCCAGAATATTGGAGATAAGGACGTACTCGTTCGGCTGGTGGGCGGTATCGCAGATGCGGCACCATACCGCCGCGTCTATGCCTTTGTTGCGGAAAAAAGCGGCCACCGTACCGCCGCCTATGCCGATTGGCCGGGTTTCCGTGCCGTAAACTTCGCGTATGGCCGCGGAAAGGCTTTTGATAAGCGGGGCGTCCGCGGCGGTGGCCTTCGATTCCGCCGCCTGGGGCAGGGTATACGAGACCCGCACCCCATGTTTCGCCTCCACCTCGGCCTTGATCCGGTCTATCTCGGCGATAACGGCCTTTACCGGGTACCGGGGCAGCACCCGCATGTCCATGCAGAACACGTCCTCGCCGGGAATAGTGTTTATGTTGGGGACATTGGCCTCTTTTTTGGTAGGCTGGAAAGTAGAATAATCCGGCTCAAAAAGGCTGTCCTTTTCGTAAAATTTTTCCGTAAGGCCGTAATGGAGGCGCAGCGCCAGGTCCGCCCCGGCAAGGTGGGCGTTAATGCCCTGATCGGGCCGGGACCCATGGGCCTGGAGTCCCCTGACCGTGAACCTCGCCCAGATAAGGTTTTTCTCGGCTATTTCGATGCTGGCCCCCGACGGATCCCCGGAGTCGGGGATAAGCACCACGTCGTCTTTTCTGAAAAGGCCCGGGCTTTCCAGCCCTTCCTCCATGAGATAGCCGGCACCGTAGGCGCTTCCCGTTTCCTCGTCGGCGCAGAAAAGCAGTTTTACCGTGTGAGGCGGCGTAACCCCCGCTTTGACCAGGGCCAGGGCCGCGATTACCGAAGACACAAGCCCCTGCTGGTTGTCCTCGACGCCCCGCCCGATAAGCCGCGGGCCGGGGGCATCGTCCTTTTTGACAACCTGGTAAGGGTCGCTTTCCCAAAGCGATATTTCCCCCGGCGGCACCACGTCCAGATGGCTTATGATCCACAGCCGGCAGGCGTCGCTTTTTCCGGGGATAGTGGCGATTAGATTTGGCCTTACGCCGCCCTTGGCCTGCGCGTCGGGCGCGTCGCGGCGTTCCAGGTTCGCCAGCCCGCGTGCCCTGAGCCATTCCTCAAGGTACACGCACTTGTCCAGCTCCCCCTCCCCCCCGGAAGCGGGAGAAATAGCCGGCCTTTTGGTCAGCCCCGTCTCAAGCTCGACTGCCAGTTCTTCGCTCTTGCCGATATATGAAAAAACCCCGTTATTTGTATCCATACCGGTACTTTTATACACCGGTTTTCGCGGTATGGCTAGCCCGCCGGGCGGCAATGCCATACTTCCCGGCGATGGGCGCATCCCCGCCTCCGGCGGGAACCGGGCTATCCGCGGCTCTGCGGAAATTTGGTGACTGACACCCCTGCGTTGACAATTCAAACACCGCCGGCCCGAGCACCCAGGACCCGCTCTTTTGCAAATAAATAGTAGGTTCAGCATCTAACCTGCAACACTTCTTAAGTCCCTAACGGCAGATTAATCGGTATAAAATTTATGTTTTTCTTATTTCAATGAAGTTTTCTTTCCTTCTTCCTCGTTTAACATAATATTATTTATATCGCCTTCATTATCAAAAATAATTCTTGAATTATCCTCCATATATTATTTCAATTTCATTAATTTTTATATATGAAATTGATGAATTATACCAAACATTCCCCCAGCCAAACATATTCCGCTCATTAGGCTCAAGATAGCCAACATGCTCCAAAACCGTTTTAGATTTTCCCTCAATTTCCGAATATGCGATATCATCAACCCTGTTATAGGGTGTTACAGTTATGTAAACATATTTTATTCTATTGAGCCTGTTCCAAAACCGGCCTAAAAAGGTAGAAAAGGCGAGGGAAACCTGATAAGATTGTAGTTGTAAAACCATCAAACAGGAGACCCCCGCCATGAAAACTATAAGCCAAAT
>JAIRYB010000207.1 GCA_031267955.1 Spirochaetaceae bacterium
GACCGCCGAAAAGCGGGTCCTGGGCCGGCTTGCCCAGTACAGCGCCCTGAAGAAAAAGAGGGAAACCCGCCCTTTTACCCTACTGGTGGCGGGCTGTATGGCACAGAGGCTTGGCGAAAAACTGCGGGAAGAATACCGTGCAGTTGATTATGTGGTGGGGACCGGCGCGCGATCGGTTTTCCCCCAAATACTGGAAGCCGTTGAAAAAGGAGGCCCGGGCCGGGAGGCGCCCCTTGATCCGGTAAACACCGGGCCCGCGTTTGCGTTTTCATCGTTTCACCTTGAAAAAGGGCAGTTCCGCTCTTTTGTACCCATCATGCACGGCTGTAACAACTTTTGTTCGTATTGCATAGTCCCCTATGTACGGGGCCGGGAAATTTCCCGCTCTCCTTCTTCGATTCTGGAAGAAATCCGCCTTCTTTCTGAAAAGGGCGTGCGGGAAATATGCCTTTTGGGGCAAAATGTGAACACGTACCGCTGGGAAGACGGCAGGGGGATTTTGGATTTCCCCGGGCTTCTTGAACTTGTAGCGGGGGCGCTTGAAGGGGCGGCGGTACGCTGGGTGCGCTTTTTATCGGCCAATCCGAAGGATTTCTCTTCCAGGGCTATCCGGGTCATGGCGGATAACCCGGTATTCTGCCGGCACCTCCATCTCTGCGTCCAGCACGGTTCCGATACTGTCCTTAAGGCCATGAACCGTGGGTATACCCGCGAAACCTACCTTGCCCTTGTAAAAGAGGTACAGAAAGCGATGCCCGGCATCAGTCTTTCCACGGACATACTCATCGGCTTTCCCGGAGAAACGGAGGAGGACCTGCAGCTTACCCTGGATCTGATGGAAGAGGTGAAGTTTCTCTACGCCTATATGTACCACTACAATCCCAGGGAAGGAACAGCCGCCTTCGCGCTTCCCGGCCGTATTGATGACGCGGTAAAACGGGAACGGCTTGGGCGTGTTATCGCGCTGCAAAAGAAACACACAAAAGAACTTCTTAAAAGCCGTATAGGGAAACGGGAAACGGTTTTAATTGAGGGAATTTCCCGAAAAAATGCCGATGAATTAATAACCCGTACTGAACGGGATGAAATGGCCGCGGTTCCCGGCGACGCCTCTCTAATAGGGTCCTTTGCCCGGGTGACTCTTTCGTCGATCAGGGGGAATACCTTCAGGGCGGGGTGTCCGGAATTTTTGTGAATATGGGGGAAGACGGCCGTTTCAAAACCGGCCTGCCGCGTTCAAAAGCGGCCCTCCGGAATTATTCGGGGGGTCTAATACCCAAGAACCCGCCTTTCGGCGGGATTCTTCATCAGATTTTAAAATTTTGGAGTTTTTTATGGTTATAAAATTTATTGCGTTTGTTGTTTTATGCGCGGTTTTCCTTGTGTTTATCGGTTTCAATCTGGAAAATAAGTGCGACATTTCTTTCGGGTTTGCGAGGCTTCCGGATGTGCCGGTATTTTTTACCGCTTTCACCTCGTTTGTTCTGGGGCTTTTGGCCTCCGTCCCTATCGCGATTTCTATACGGATTAAAAAAAGCCGGAAACGCAATGCGGAAGCCCGATCCGTGAAAAAAGCGGGAAAGAACCGGGCAGGGGGCAGGGGGGATTCGCAGGAAGACACGCTGCGGGAGAATGCCGGGCCGGAAGAAAAAGAGAGTCCTTATAAAGACGACGGTACCTATGGTGTTGATTAGAAAAAGCCGGTTCCGGAACGGCCTGTTTTGGAACCGGCCCGCGGTACTCGCTCTTTTCATGCTGGCGGGCCTTTTCCCCTTTAACCTGCACGCCCAGGCCTCCGGTACGGCGCTTCTCTCCGACGAAATCCCGCTTCTGGAACGGCGGATCGCCAGCCCCGGGCTTCCCTTCGCGGAACTGCATGACAGCCTTGTCCGGCTTGGAAAGCTCTTTCTCCTTTCGGGAAATCCGGAAGGGGCTGCCGGCGCTTTTTACCGGGCCGCCTTTGCCAATCCGGAAAACAGGGACGACCGCAGCCTGCTTGAGGCCGTCCGCTGCTACATCGCCCTAGGCGAGACTGAAAGGGCGGAATCCGGGGTTCAGATGGTACTGGTCTCGGGCAGGGACCCGGCGCAGCTCAGGGAGGCCAGGTTTCTGGGCGGCCTTTCCTACGCGTTTAAAACCGGAAATATCCAATTGCTTGCATCACTTCTGGGTGCCCCGGGGGAAGGCGGCGCTGATTATCCTGAAAGAAAGAGTACGGTTTTATACGCCCTGTGGAAAATTACCGGGGATGAATCTTACCGGGCCCGGCTTCGCGCCGAATTTCCCTTAAGCCCGGAAGCTGAAAGTTTTGAGGAAACTCCCGGGCGGCAGATTGCCGGTTCTTCGTCCGCCATGTGGTTCCTCTTTCCCGGCCGGGGCGCTGTTTCGCTGGGGCCGCCGGCTGCCCGGGAAGCGGCCCCTTCCGCCGACCTGCCGCAGGCCGGCGCTTCCGCCCCGCAGCCTGCATCTGAAAACGCGGCGCCCGCCGGCACAGTTACGCTACAGACAGGGCTTTTCAGCAGGGAAGAGAACGCCCGGACCATGGCGGGCCGGCTTGAAAAGGCGGGTTTCGTGCCGGCTGTTTCCCGGCGCACGGTCAACGGCGCCGCGTATTTTGCCGTTGGCGTGAATGCCGGCAGCGATATAAACGCGATGATACTGCGCCTAAAAGATTCCGGCTTTGAGGCTTTTCCTCTTTACTGACAGCCCGCGCCTGGAGGAATTCCGCGCTGCCGGCCTTGCCGTTGGTGCGGTTCGCGGTTAAATTTATTCAAAAGTGCGTAGAAACTGCGTAAGGAGCCCGTTTATCGTGGTTTTTGCGGCACGAAGTGGCGCAAAAACCTACAAGTGCGGCAGGCTCCTAGCTTTCCGTAACCAGTGACAGCGGGATAGCCGCCTCGTGGACTTCCTGAAAGCCCTGGATGGACAACCTTACCCGGACCAGGGTGAGGGCTTTCCAGGGGGCCGGGGATTCGCCGCTGCCGGGTTCCACAAGGTAGGTCTCGCGGGAAACCCCGGTAATGGTTCCGGGCCGCAGTTCCAGGACTATCCTGTTGTCCAGGGTAAAAAACGCGTAATTCCCCCTGCTGGAAACATTCCCCGAACGCAGTTCGTATTCCCCGCTTTTTAGAAAGACAAGCTTGCCGATAGGGCCGTCGTAAGCGGCGTCCAGATATGAAACAAGCGGCCCCGGTTCGCCTTCACCGGAGGAGTCCGCGGCAATAATCGAAAAAGGCCTGCGCCCATCTTCCCCCCGGCGGGGTTCGGCCTTGCGGTAAGATCCCTGCCAGGAATCGCTTACCCCGATCTTGAGGCGCACGTCTTCAAAAATTTTAACGCGGATGCTGTTAAGGGATTCCAGCTCAATATCGACTGAACGCCTCAATGTGGTAACGGAGATATTCTGGCTGGAAATATAAATGCCGTACCTGGTGGCGCTGGAATTCTGCCAGGTAAAAACCTGCTGGACCTCGTCACTGTAAAAAATCAGTTCCCGGTTTTTTGGATCAAAGTAAATGTACTGCCGCGTGTCCAGGGTACCCTGGGGGCTTACGTAGTACCACAGCCCGCTGATGAAATTTTCAAATTCCCGCGAACCGCCGGACAGAAGTTCCCGCACCCGCCGCTGTTCAATCTGGGAACCCGGGATACGGGTAAGACGGCTTTCTTCAAAACGGTTGGTACCGGGGTTGTAACTGTAAATTACCTCAATCTGGTCAAGGATATTATCCGATTCAGGGTCCCTTCCGTAGGCGGCAATAGTAAAACTTTTACCTGTAGTAAGGCCCATCCGGTACGCCTGGGTCCGATCCGTTTCCTGTATTTGTATGGAGCCGTCTATTTCGATCTCAGCGATTTTGTCGAACGGGATTTCTTCATCATTTCCGGGGTTTTGTTTGAAGATGGTCATGGTCCGCGCTTCGCCCGAGTTCATCCCGGTAAGAATCAGGCAAACGCCGCGATCGCCGGTTATATCCTGGGTGTACAGCGAGATAGTGCCGGGGCGGGTAACTACCGTAGGGATGTCCCAAATTCGCCTGTAGCCGTTGATTTGGCGGTCAAAAACCACATAGCACAGGTAAATGCGGTTTTCGGGTTCGGAAAGATTGCGGTAGGCGATGATCTGTTCGTCTACAAGATCCCCGTTGAAATCCTGGGTAAGCACCGTCACCAGTAATTCCCCGGCGTTCAGGGCGATCTTGGCGTTCATGCTGTCTTCAAAGGCGGCAAGTTCCCTTTCCTCGCTTTTTTCTTCGCCCTGCCCGGCGGTTTCGAAACGGGGGATCACTACCCGGCTCTGCCGCTGTTCGGCGGGCTTTGGGGCGCGGAAAAAAATCTCCGGCCGGTAAACCAGGACGGCAATAAGGGAAAATGTCAGGAAAAAAACCAGAATAATTACAGGGCGCGCAGCTTTTTTCATCGTGTTTATCGCCGGCTACCGCATAAAGTCGGCGGCCGTGTTTTTAACGGCGGATCCGATTCCCGGCGCGACAGTTACCGCGCGCCATGCGGGAAATTCCTCGAAACGGGAATAACGCAGAAGATTGGGCATTTCCCCTCCTGATAGCGAATTATACCCTGAGGCCATGCCGCTGATCAATAAAGCGCAGGCAAGCCGCCCCGAATCTCCGGCGGAACCGCCCTCCCGCCTGGCAGCTTCGCGCAGGGCCCCGGCAAAGTCCGCGTTTTTTGCCCCGGCGGGGATCGATCTGATCAGGGCCTTGGCCGCGTCCTTCGCCTCTTTTCCCGCGATACTGACCGAGCAGAGTTCCTCCGCCTCTTCCCCCGCGACCCAGACGGTCAGGCTGTCCCCTTCGCGCAAAAGGCCGTCCACCACCCGGCCGCAGAGCCAGTCGATCGCCTCGTTCCGGCCTTGCTCCAGGGCGGCCGACCCGTCGATAACGACAAAGAGATCGACGGGGAGGGGCCTTGAGGTATCGGCGAAAAGCGGGGAAAAGAGGCTGCCCGATAATATCACAAAAAAAAGCGCCCGCATCCGGCAGTTACGCAAGGCGGCGCCTGAATAAGCCTGCATACCTTCTATTCTAACATAAATCCGGCCTATTAGCTACTGGCCGCGTTGCTTCTCCGCCCTGCCCGGGCATAGGCGGCCGGCCGCTCAACGTTTTCTTCGGTGATTTCCTTGTCCGTAACCCCAAACAAGGTTTCCATGTTGCTCCACTTCCGCCGCTCTTTCATTATATTCCGTAAACCACCGGCTATGCCGGTGAGACTTGAAAAGGCTATGCCGTGCGGTGCGTGATCCGAATAGCGAAAAGCAAATTGGTTATGAGGAATCAAACAAACCGGAGCTGA
>JAIRYB010000008.1 GCA_031267955.1 Spirochaetaceae bacterium
ATTGCCGAATCCGGCGATATATTCATGGGCGTTTCCGCCGATATTGCGGGCCGCCCCGCCGAGACCGCCCCTGTTCCGCCTGACAGCCCCGCCGCCCCCGAAGCGGCGGTGCCGTACACTATAACCGGCATTGTCGGGCTTTTACACTATCTGATTACACTGGAGGCTTTTTTCCCCGCTTCAGCCCGGCGGCTTTTCGGCGAGCAGAATACGGAGCGGCGCATAAAAGACCTTGCCGATGCCCTGTCATGCCTGGAGGAGGGGCCCCAGGCGATTCCCGAACCCGGCCCGGCGGGCGAAGCCGTGCCGTCGGCCATGCCGTCAGCCGGACCCGGCCCGGCGGACGAAACCGCGCCAGCGGCCGCGCCCGGGCCTGCCGGCTATCAGATCTCCGTCGAGTCGCTTACCGGGCTGCTGAATCATCTTGGGGAACTTGCCCGGAATCTGCCCCAAACCGGGCAGCGGGACATTCTGAAACAAAAAGTGAAAAATATTATTGAAGGACTTAATGCGACAATATAAAAGCGGTGAGGGTGTCACATGTGTGAGGAGTTAGAAAAAGACGTAAAGAAATATATCAAAAATATGCCCAGTTTTTCCATTACAGCGGCGAAGGTATTGAATATTTGCAATAATCCTCAATCCAGCCCTTCGGACCTGAACCGGGTGGTTTCTCTGGACCCTGTCCTGTCGGCCAGGGTATTCAGGCTTATCAGTTCGGCCTATGACGGGCTGGCGCGCCCGGTCACCAATCTGGTCAGGGCGACTATTATGCTGGGTATCAACACGGTAAAGAACATGGCCCTTTCAACGGCCATACCGGTAAAACCGGCCGCGGACAACCCCCCGGCCCTTGACATGGACGAATTCTGGCGGCATTCCCTCTGTACCGGGCTCGCGGCCAAACTTATCGCCAAAAAGAGGCGTGTCGAGAATCCCCTGCTTGAGGAGTATTTTACCGCGGGGCTGCTTCACGATATAGGCAAGATACCGGCCGGCGCGCTGAAAGCGGACGGGTTTCTGGAGGCAATGGAACTTGCGGGGCAAGAACGCATCGATCTTTACCAGGCCGAGGAACGCGTATTGAAGTTTGATCACTGCGCTGTGGGAAAGATTATCGTTGACACCTGGCGTCTTGAGGGCGCGGTAGGTGATGTGATAAAATACCACCACAGCTGTCCTGAATACAAAGGCCCCTACCGGGATATTCTCTATACAGTGGCTCTGGCAAACCGTTTTTCCTCGGTTATGGAAATAGGGTTTTCCGGAGACAGGTACCCCGGACCGCCTGCCCCCGGGGTTTTGAAATACCTGGCGCTGGGCGAGGATATTTTTGAGGAGATTGGCCCGGTTGTCAAGAAGGAAATTGAAGAGGCATCGTTGTTTTTAAAGCCATAACGAGGTAGGTGCAAACATGTTATCCGTGCGGTTTTGGGGAGTCCGGGGTTCCATTCCCTGTCCGGGGATCAATACGGTGGTTTTTGGGGGGAACACGTCCTGTATTGAGATTCGGGCGGACGAGCGGCTGGTCATTGTGGATCTGGGTACCGGAATCCGGCCCCTGGGCGACTGGCTTATGGCCCACGATCTTAAAGAAGGCCCCATTAACGCGGATATTTTTATTACCCATACCCATTGGGATCATATTATGGGATTTCCGGTCTTTTCCCCCATGTTTGTCCCCACAAGCAAATTCCATATCCGCGGGCCGGTTTCCTATGAAGACGAAACCCTGATGTCGATTCTGTCCCAGCAGTTGTCCTACAGGTACTGGCCGGTCAGGCTTCACGAGCTTGCGGCCCAGATTGAGTACAGCAATATTCACGAGACCAGCCTGGACCTTGGGAAAGGCCTCAGGGTGATCACCAAACACCTCAATCATCCCATACTTTGCCTGGGTTACCGTTTCGAATACCAGGGGAAGTCCATTGTCACCGCTTACGATTTTGAGCCTTACCGCAATATCTTTCCCACGGACAGGAACGATCCCGATTACGACGAGGCCGCCGCCCGGGAGGGCGACGCCACGGCCCGGGAAGAGAACGAGCGGGTACTCAAATTTTTTGAAGGTTCGGACGTGCTGATCTATGACACCCACTATACCGACGCGGAATACGAATCCAAAAAAGGCTGGGGCCATTCTACCTTTGAACAGGCGATCAGGGCGGCCCGGAAAGCGATGGTGAAAAAACTGGTCTGCTTTCATTACGATCCCAACCGCAGCGATTCCCAGCTTGAAGAACTGGAAGGTTTTTACCGGGACCAGATCCGGCATGAAGCGACGGCGGGCAAGTGGGCGCCTGATTTCCTTATGGCCCGGGAGGGCCTTACCATCGAAGCGTGACCGGGAAGGCTATTCCCGGGGGCCCGCGAGAAAAACCCCCGCTTTTTCCGCGCCTTCCTGGCCCGGGAGAAGGCGCAGCCTGAACATATTGGGGCGCGGGCTGACCTCGTTTGGATTGGCGCCGGGGTCCGCGGTATTTTCTTCGTAATAGGATACAATTGCGCCGGGGCTGGTTTCCGCCAGGATATCCGCCGCGGTATTAACGGCGATACGGTTTTGCTCTTCCCGGCTAAAGGCCCGGCAGCTTGGGCAGGAACACCAGATATGTTCCGCGTTCCTGTCCGGCCAAAGATGGAATACCAGGATATCCGGGTATTCGCCGAAACGTTTCCGGGCTTCTGTTTTGAGCAGGGCAATGGTATCGGGGTTTGTCGGGCAAAAGTTGTAATCCCTGACGCGTTTGCCCCCTTCCATGCGGAAAATATCTTTTTTTGTGAAGGGCCGCCGGGGTACCATGCGCCCCAGCTCCCAGCCCCCTATTTCGACGGACAGGGCGTATTGCTTTGCCAGATTGAGAAGGCTTTCCCGTCCTGGTTTTCCCGCAAGCCCGGCGGGGAAACCGGGATTTTCCGTGAAGGGCAGCACCAGCGCGTCGATACGGTTGCGGGCGGCCCAAACCAGGAAATCTTCCCGCCGGGGAAGGGGGGTTTCCCCGGTAAATACCAGCCGCCTCAGTTTGCCGGGGTCCTTGGTTGTACTCTGATAGGCGCTTGCCGCCCTGAGAGGGTATTCCGGCGGGTGATCCGGAAGCGGCTTCGGCAGGACCTCCTGGCCCGGTTCCGGCCAATTTACGCCGAGCGCGGCAAGAAAATCGTAGATCCCGTTGCAAAGGCCCCGTTCCGAAGCGCCGCATATTTCAATACGATCGATTCCGAGACGCCAGGAAAAGCCGTTGGCGGAAGAATTCGGCTCCCCGTTTAACGCGATTACCGGGGCGGAACTGTCTATCGGGACGGAAGAATCCCGCACGGGCGGTTCTTTCAGGGCCGACCCCGCCTGGGCGCGGAGCAGGGCCAGAATCCGCCTGAAATCGTCGCCCGCCAACTGAGCTGCGGCCAGGCCGGGAGATACAAGGACGGTCCAGTCCCTGGCAACATCGAATTTTATCATGATAACCTAAGCCTCGTGCGGCCGCGCGGCCGTGATGTACAATTGAGCCGGGGCTACGCCCCTTCTTATTTTATTATCGCAATATTTAGGGATTTTCTTGATCCATGTTTCGGTTTACAGCCATATTTTACCGGCCCTGCGCGAAAACCGGCCCCTTGTATGAAATTACCCGATGGGGTAGTATGGTGATCCCGGAGCCAGGAACCATGCGAACAGGCGCCGCCCAACCCCGCCAGGCCCGGAAGGGAGCAACGGTAAGCGGATGCCTGCTGCGCCGTGATCATCCTGGTTTCGGGTTTTTTTGTCCGCCCCCGGGCAACAGGCTGCGCGGTATTAAACCGGACTTCCAAATGAACCACGGGGGGTAGCCGGAGACCCCGCACCCGGCCCTCCGCGCGAAGCCGGGGAGGAGGCTCCGGCGCAGGGGGGCCGAAAAACGGCCCGGAATTATGCCGCCCGCCTTCTGGTAACAGGCCCCCCATCTATCCTGCCTTGAAACCTGAAAGCGCCGCCAAATCCAGGGTGGCGAAATAATCTTCCGCTGTTTCCGGCCGGCGTATTTGGACGATGGAGCCGTCGTTTCGCAGGAGGAGTTCCCCGCAGCGGAGCTTGCCGTTGTAGTTAAAGCCCATGGCCCGGCCGTGCGCCCCCGCGTCGTGGATGATAACGAGGTCTCCGGCGGCGATTTTAGGGAGGCGGCGCTGCACGGCGAATTTGTCGTTGTTTTCGCAGAGGCTGCCCACTATGTCGTAAGTTTCCGTAAGGGGCGCGTTTTCCTTGCCCGCGACGGTGATGTGGTGGTAGGCGCTGTAGAGGGCCGGCCGCATCAGGTCGGCCATGCAGGAGTCAAGGCCGATGTACTCCCGGTAAATGCTTTTGGTGTGGACGGCCCTTGCCACAAGCCAGCCGTAGGGGCCGGTGACAGGGCGGCCGTATTCGGTGCGGACGCCCGTATTTCCAAGCCCGGCCGGGACGAGGATGCTGTCAAAGAGTTTTTTCACGCCGCCCGCCAGATCGTCCCAGCGGACCGCCTCCTCTTCCGGCCTGTAGGGAATGCCCACGCCGCCGCCCAGGTTTACAAATTCCAAAACAATGCCGGTTTTGTTTTTTATTTCAACCGCAAGCTCGAAGAGTATGCGGGCGGTTTCCAGATGGTAAGCGAGGTTCAGTTCGTTGGAGGCGACCATGGTGTGCAGGGCGAAACGTTTTGCCCCCTTGCCGCGAAGCAGGGCGAAGCCCCGGATGATCTGCTCCCGGGTAAAGCCGTACTTCGCCTCCTCCGGTTTTCCGATGATGGCGTTCCCTCCCTTGAGGGGGCCGGGGTTGTAGCGGCAGGAAACCAGTTCGGGGATGCCCTCGTGTTTTTCCAGGTACTCGATATGGGTAATATCGTCCAGGTTGATAACGGCACCCAATCCGCGCGCCGCCCGGTATTCGGAGGCGGGGGTCTCGTTGGAGGTCAGCATGACCGCCTCGCCCCTGATTCCCGCCATATCCGCCAGCAGCAGTTCCGGGCCGCTTGAACAGTCCGCGCCCAGCCCCTCGGCGGCGAGTATTTTGAGTATAAAGGGGTTGGGCAGGGCCTTGACCGCGAAATGTTCCCGGTACGCGGGAAAGACCGAAAACGCCCTGAGCAGTTCTTTTACGTTGGCGCGTATTGCCCTTTCGTCGTACAGGTAAAACGGGGTCGGGTACTGCCGGGACAGTTCTTCAAGCTGTGTTCCGGCTAGGGGAAAGGTTTTGATACTCATAGGCTTACTATACCCGATCGGAAGGCGGCGGTCCATGCCGGCGGGCGAAACGGGCCGGTTTAACGGGTAAGCAGGCCCGCGTCCAGCGTAAACTGCGCCCCGGTAGCGAAACGGGCCTTGTCGCTTGCGAGATAGGCGACCAGATAAGCGGTGTCTTCGGCCTCGATCCATGGGACGGGCAGCAGATTGCCGGCGCTCCTTTCGGCAATTTCGACGGGTGTCAAACCCTCCATCGCGGCAAGGCCGTCGTTCATCGGGGTATTTACCCCTGTGGGATGTATGCTTACCACGCGGATGCCGAAGGGCGCAAGTTCAATCGCCCACGCCTTGGTCATCCCGGTGAGCCCCCATTTGGACGCCACATAGTGGGACAGGCGGTTTCCGCCCCTCAGTCCCATCACCGAGGAGTTGTTTATAATGACGCCGCTCCCCGCTTTTTTCATGTAGGGGACCACCCGCCGCGTTACGTTCATGGGGCCTTTCAGGTTTATGCCGATCATCGAGTTCCACGCGTCATCGGTCATGGTATCAATTTCGGCATACGCGCAGATGCCCGCGTTGTTAAAGAGAACGTCGATTTTGCCGAACGCGGCGATAGTTTTTTCCACAGCCGCTGTGACCGCCGCGTCGTCGCGGACATCGCCCGAAGCAATGACAGCTTTTCCGCCAAGGTTTTCCACCGCGGCTTTCAGGCTTTCCAGTTCCTCTCCCGTGCCGAAACTGTAAGAGGGGTATTCTATCTGCCTTGCGACATCAAACGCCGCGATATTCGCCCCTTCCTTTGCCAGGAGCAGCGCCGTTGCCCGTCCCTGCCCGTGAGCCGCGCCGGTTATAAACGCGGTCTTTCCGTCAAAATCACCCATTGGTATTTTCCTTATCCGGCGTACCGGTATATTTGTAAAGGACTTCGTCGAGCGGCACCTTTGCCACCGTGTTAAAAAGATTGGTCGCCGCCATGATCCCCGCAAAGGCGATAAGAACCACAATCTGTTCCGTACTGAATTGCGCCCTGATTTTTTCGTAGAATTCGTCAGGAATATGAAACGGGTCCTGCACTATCGCATGGCCGAAATCCATTAACAGTTTTTCCGTTTCCGATAACCTGGGATTATCAGGGTCATCCCCGGAATCTATCAGGATCTTCCTGAAAAAAGTTGAGCAGATAAGGCAGTTATTCGCCTGGGAAATCGCGTATGAATAAAGGGAAACCGCCCTGTCGCTTATAAAGGACGCAAGCTGGTCCCGCAGGGTGTACCATTCCATATACGCGTGGAAAGCCGGCACATTGTGCAGGAGCGTCCGCTTCATGTTTGTAACGCGCCCGTTCTTCTTGATCTGATCGTCGTATTCGCGCTTGACCTCCGCTGAAGCGCTTTCGTACTCGGTCATCGGCAGAAAATCCATAACAGCTCCTAAATTTGGTATCCGTAATCGCCGGAAAATTGCTGCATAAAAGCCCGGGCCCGTTCTGTTCGGGGGCGGGCGAAAAAGTCGCCGGGGCTTTCCTGCTCAAGAATTGTTCCTTCCGCGAGGAACACAATCTTTGATCCCACGTCACGGGCAAAGGCAAGCTCATGGGTTACCACAATCATAGTATTGCCTTCGGACGCGACTTTCCTCATACTTAACAGCACCTCCTGAACCAGTTCGGGATCAAGGGCGCTGGTAGGCTCGTCAAAGAGTATCACCTGCGGGTTCATCGCGACAGCCCGCGCTATGGCGACCCG
>JAIRYB010000029.1 GCA_031267955.1 Spirochaetaceae bacterium
GAAGAAGATGAATATTCCTTTGTTGTTTTAACCGATACCCATATTGAAAACGGAGACGATCAGGGGCTTGGGCGTCTGATCGATGCCGTAGACACAGATGGTTCCGGCACGGATGACAAATTTGTGGTTATCACCGGCGATATTACCCAAAGCGGGAGACGGAAAGATGTAGAGTGCTTTATCAATTTTGTTGAAGACCTTAAACGGCAAAAGGGGATCCCCTGTTATCCTGTTTTGGGGAACCACGACATCTATTTCAATACCTGGCAGGTCTGGCGCGATCTTATCGGATCTTCCTGCTATCGTGTCGGCGCTCCCGGTTCCGGAACCACGCTTTTTATTCTGGACTCCGCCAATGCCTCTTTCGGTTTCCGCCAGCTTGACTGGCTGGAACAGGAACTTGGAAAAACAAGCGGCCGCGTGTTTCTCTTTACCCACGCGAATTTTTTTACAAAGGATCTGGGATTTGCCGATATGGAACAGCTTACCGATGTACGGGAACGGGCGCGGGTTATTTCCATGCTTGCGGGCAGGGTGGACGCCGTGTTTTCCGGGCACATCCATAAACGCGTGGAACGGGAATCCGGGGGCGTAAAATACATCACCATAGAAGACTTTCGGGATAACAAGGCCTGGTGCCGCGTTTATGTAACAAAAACCGGCCTGCGTTACGACTTCAACACGCTGTAATATGCCCCGCGTCACATAGACATTGGGCGGCAATTTCTGATAAACTGTAACTATTCAGTCGCCTGCGGGGGATAGCGAAAATCGGCGGAATGAAGGGGCTTTTAGCCCCGAAATGAGCCGATTGGGAGCGAAAGGGCCTTGATGCCGCGACCAGGTGGAAGCGGCTTCCTTGCCCTCTTTGTTAAAGCATTAGAGAACAAGAAAAGTTCTGAAATCGCGCTACGACCGAATAGTCACGATAAACTTGCAAAATATCATAATTATTGGGCGGTCGGGTTCCCGGCGGAAAGGCTTTGGGAGATGGATTCAGGGAAAATTATCGAAAAAGACGGGCTTCTCGCTTTGCTGCCCCACCGGGAAGGTATGCTGCTTTTGAGCCGGATCGTTGACTACAATCTGGAAGATCATACAATCAGGGCGGAGTACGATATTACACCGGGCTGCCTTTTCTACGATCCGGAGATTGGCGGGATTCCCTCCTGGATTAGTTTCGAGTGCATGGCCCAGAGTATGGCGGCGGTTATCGGGATAGAAGAGCGGAAGCAGAGGCTGGGGCTTATTTTAAGCGTTTCAAATATGGTGATCCGCCATCCGGTACTTAAAGCGGGATCGACCTTGTCCCTGGCCGTTGCCGAGGACGTAAGGATGGAATCGGTTTATACCTATACGGGCGAGGCGTCGCTGGGGGAAATGCCTGTGGCAAAGGCCAAATTTACCGTATACGCCGCAAAAGACCAGTCGGTGTTTGGAAAGGAAGATTATGAAATGTCGTTCCATTACGGCCAGGGCAGCGGGCCGCGGTGAAGGCCGCTATGGAAACTGAAAAAAAAGTCCTGGTTACCGGAACGGGCCGAGGTATAGGCCGGGCCATAGCCCTGGCGGTTTCAAAGGCGGGGTACACGGTCGTCGCCCACTACAATTCAAGCGAGGCAATGGCGAAATCCCTGGAAGAGGAGATCCGTTCCCAGGGCGGAAAGGCCGAGCTTCTTAAATTCGACGTGAGCGACCGCGGCGAGTGCCAAAGGGTGCTTGAGGCGTGGGCCGGGGAAAACAGCGCCCTCTGGGGTATCGTGAACAACGCGGGTATTGCCGCAGACGACGCGTTTCCGGCCATGAGCGGGGAAAAATGGGACAGGGTTATCCGTACCAACCTGGACAGCTTTTACAATGTGCTGCACCCCCTGATCATGCCCCTGTGCCGGAAAAAGCGGGGGCGGATCATCACTATCGCGTCGGTGGCGGGGATCTCCGGCAACCGCGGGCAGACCAATTACAGCGCTTCCAAGGCCGGGATCATCGGAGCCAGCAAAGCCCTGGCGGTGGAACTGGCGAGCCGGTCCATTACGGTAAACTGTATCGCGCCGGGGCTTATAGAAACCGAGATGATCAAAGACGCGCCCCTGGAACGGATAGTTCCGGTGATACCGATGGGCCGGGCGGGAAAGCCCGAAGAAGTGGCGGCCCTGGTAGTGTTTCTGCTTTCGGAAAACGCCTCTTATATTACCAAGCAGGTCATTGCCGTTGACGGGGGGCTGGTTTAGGGAATGGATGTGAAAAAAAGGCGGGTCGCGGTAACCGGCGGCGGCATTATCAGTTCTTTGGGAACCGAATGGCCGGAAATTTTCGCGAACCTTAAGGCGGGGAAGAATTTTGTCCGCCGTATCGATGAATGGGCCAAGTACAGGGGGATGAACACCCAGCTCGGGGCGCCGGTGGACTTTACGATGCCCAGTTTTCCCCGGAAAAAAATCCGCGGAATGGGGAGGGTGGCCCTGCTTGCCCTGGCGGCTACCGACAGGGCCCTTGCGCTGGCGGGACTCGGCGATTCGCCTGAACTTAAAGGAGGCCGGTGCGGTATCGCCTACGGTTCTTCCATAAGCGGCGTGGAACCTATCATGGAGATTTACGACATGATGGTATCGAACGATATTTCCAAAATAAACGCCACTACCTACCTCCGCGCCATGCCCCAGACCTGCGCGGCAAACCTTGAGGTATTTTACGGTCTTACCGGCCGGCTTATCCCCACAAACACCGCCTGTACTTCCGGCAGCCTCGCTATAGGGCTTGCCTATGAAGCAATCAAGCACGGCCTCCAGGATATTATGATCGCCGGGGGCGCGGAAGAACTGAGCGCGGTGGATGCCGCCTGCTTTGACGTGCTGTTCGCCACCAGCACGAAAAACGATCACCCGGAACTAACCCCGGCCGCCTACGACAAAAGCCGGGACGGCCTGGTGGTGGGCGAAGGATCGGGCACGCTGATCCTGGAAGAATACGAGCACGCGCAGAACCGGGGCGCGAAGATATACGCGGAACTGGCGGGTTTCGGCACCAACACCGACGGCAGCCATATCACCCAGCCCAGCCGCGCCACCCAGGGCATTTCCATCCGGCTTGCGCTGGAAGACGCGGGGCTTGATCCCGGCGTGATCGGCTACATAAACAGCCACGGCACGGCTACCGCCTCCGGGGATATTTCCGAAAGCTGGGCCACCTACGATGTGTTCAAAAGGGCGGCCCCGGTAAGCACCCTGAAAAACTATATCGGCCATACCCTGGCCGCCTGCGGGGTCATCGAGGCCTGGATTTCCATCCACATGATGAATTCCCTCTGGTTCTGCCCCAATATCAACCTAAAGGAAATAGACCCGGAAGTAGCGCCCCTGGACTATATAACCGGGGAGGGCCGCGCCATCGACACGGATTATATTATGTCCAATAATTTCGCCTTCGGCGGTATAAACACATCCCTTATTTTCAAACGGCCTGTTTTATGATACCGGTTTCCTATTACCATGACAAAATACGCGCGGTAGACGCCAAAACCGAAGCCCAGAAAATCGCCTTCTCCCCGCTTACGTTCCAGGCGGCGCGGGCGCTTCTGGAACTGGGCATCCTGCGCAAAATTTCCGATTCGGGCGACGCCGGGCTCAGCCGGGAAGAGATCGCCGGGCAGTGCGGCATATCTGCTTACGGCGCCGGAGTTCTGGGGGAAATCGCCCTGGGGATGGGCATACTCAAACTGCGGGAAGAAGCGCCGGCAGAATCGGCCCCGCCGGCGGATGAAGAACGCTTTGTCCTGGGGAAAATAGGCTGGTTCCTCCTGGAAGACGAACTTACCCGCGTCAACTTTAACTTTACCAACGATGTGTGCTACCAGGGCGCCTTTGATCTTGCCGAATCCGTGAAAACCGGGAAGCCCCGGGGTTTGCGGGTTTTTGGGGATAACTGGGCTACCATTTACGAAGCCCTTTCAAGCCTGCCCGGCAGGGCAAAGAAAAGCTGGTTCGAGTTCGATCACTTTTACTCTGATATCGCCTTCCCCGGCGCGCTGCCCATTGTGTTTGGCGGGACCGGGGGCAGGATGCCAAAAACGCTCCTCGACATAGGCGGCAATACAGCCAAATGGGCCATAAGCTGCTGCAAGTACAATGCCGCCGTTAATGTCACCATTGCGGACCTTCCGGGGCAGACCGCCATAGCGGAAAAAAACGCCCGGGCCGCCGGTTTCGCGGGCAGGATAAGCGTCTGCCCGTGCAACATACTCGACGGCGACACCGCGCTCCCCGCCGGAATGGACGCGGTCTGGATGAGCCAGTTTTTGGACTGCTTCTCTTTGGAACAGGTTACCGCGATCCTCGCCAAAGTCCGCGCGGCGGTCGCCCCCGAAACGGACATCTATGTGCTTGAGCCGCTCTGGGACATGCAGCGCTTTGAGGGGGCGGCTTTCAGCCTGCAGGCATCTTCACTTTACTTTGCCTGCATGGCCAACGGCAGCAGCAAAATGTACCGTTTCGGCGAACTTACATCGGCGGTTGAAAAGGCGGGCTTCGCTCTTAAAACCGCCCACCACGATCTGGGGTCGAATTCCTATTCGCTTTTACGGTTCAGGAAAATTTCCGCATAACCGGGATAAACGCACGGGGATTTTTGACAGCCGGAAATTATTCCCCCCGCAGCCTGCGGACTTCATCTTCCAACTGCTGTATTTGCCCGTCCTTTGCGGCTAACTGCCCGTCTTTCACGGCCAACTACTCTTTGTTTGCGGCTAACTGTTCCCGGTATTCGGCGGCGGCCTGGTTATAGCCTTCTTCCCGTACATAGGCTTCCCGCGCCTTGCGTACCCGCCTGGCATCGTTCAGGTCGTCTATGAACCACCGTATCTCCTCACGCAGAGTCAGACGGCGGTATTCCTTTACCGCCCCCTTTACTTCCGGATATTTCGATGCCAGCATCGCCATCTCCTCCTCCGTCTTACACGC
>JAIRYB010000082.1 GCA_031267955.1 Spirochaetaceae bacterium
GGGCGAAAGCAGCCACGGCGCTGTGCGCCGGGGCCGGAGTGTGCGGGCACGCGGAGCCCCGGAAAGCCCGGTCCGGGCGCGTGGAGCCGCAGGCTCCTAAGCGGACGGATGCGCCCGGATTCCTGGCTGAAATATGCGATTACCGGCGTTCCGGGTATCCTCTTCCTCAAGCGACGGCTGTATGTTAAAGTACCGCATGTTTCGGGAAAAATGCCTCGTGGCGTACAAGGCAAAACCGGCAGTAATTACCGCCATAGGGGATAAAATCGATATAAGCGTTCTGGGGGGCGAAAAACTCCGGGTCAGGGAGAAGGACATTGAGCTGATCCATCCGGGCCCGCTGGATGCTTCGGCAAACGCCCTTGCCGCCGCGACGGAACCTTTGGGCGGCGAGCTGCGGGACGCCTGGGAACTTTTGGGGGCGGGCGCCGGCCCGGCGTTTCTTACGCTCAAAGAGCTGGCTGAACTTGTTTACGGCGATTATTCCCCGCGGACCGCCTGGGCCGCCTACAGCGTTTTGCGCGAGGGCGTCTACTTTGCGGGCAGCCCGGGCGCGATAAGCCCCTGTGACGCGGCTGCCGTGGAAGCCGCCGAGCAAAAGCGTGACGGGAAACTCCGGGATGCCCGGGAACGGGAGGAATTTCTCCTGCGGATCAGGGCGAACGCGCTGATCCTGCCGAAGCCGGAAGATTCGCCCGATTACCAGGCTGCCGGCCGTTGCGCCGATCCGCCCGGCGGAGGCCCTACGGACCTGCGCTTTCTCCAGGATGTGGAAGCCCTTGCCTACGGCAAAAGCAGCAAGAGCCGTACCCTGAAGGATCTGGACCGTCCCGAAACCCCGGAAGAAGCCCACCGCCTCCTGCTTTCCTGGGGCGTCTGGACACCCTGGGTGAATCCCCATCCCTCCAGATTCGGCGTTTCCTCTGTTTCCGCCAAAGAATCCGTCCCGCCCCCTCCTGCCGAAGACCGCGCCGACCTTACTTTTCTCCGTTCCTACGCCATAGACAACGCGTACAGCGCCGATCCGGACGACGCGGTTGCCGTAGAAGGCCCGGATCCGCAGGGCCGTTACATCCTTTACGTGCATGTGGCGGACCCGGCTGCCTCGGCGCTGCCCGGAAGCCCCGCGGACCTGGAAGCCCGGGGCAGGGGCGCTACCCTGTACCTGCCCGAAGGCCCTGCCCGTATGCTTGCCGAAGAAGCCCTTGCCCGTTTTGTCCTTGGCCCTGCGGGTGCCCTTTCGCCTCTGCCCGCCTGTGAACGGCCTGCGGGAATATCCCCGGCCCTCAGTTTCAGGCTGAGCCTGCTTCCCGGCGGCGAACCGGAAAATATCGAAATATTCCCGTCAATGGTGAAAGTGACGCGCCTTAGCTATGAAGAGGCGGACCTCATGGCGGCTGCCCGGGCCGATGCCGGCGGCTGCCCGGATACCGCTTCGGACCTGGTAGCTCTCGCCGGGCTGGGAGAGGCCAACACAGCGCGGCGCGTTAAGGCCGGGGCGGTGATGATCGGCCTGCCGGAGGCGCATATTGCCGTGGATATTCCGGAGCGGCGTATTACTGTCGAGCCGAACGCCCCCGGCGTCGCCGCCGCCATGGTACGGGAATGCATGCTCCTGGCCGGGGAGGCCGCCGCCCGCTGGGCATCCTCCCGCGCGCTGCCGTTCCCCTATGTCTGCCAGGAGGCGGGCGATCTTCCCGGCAATCCGCTGCCCGGGCCGGCGGGTTCCTGGCAGCTCAGGCGCTGTATGCGGTCCAGAACCCTTTCGGCCAGGCCGGGGCCCCACGCCGGGCTTGGTTTAGCCGAATACACCCAGGTGACAAGCCCGCTGCGCCGTTATACGGACCTTCTTACCCACCAGCAGATCCGGGCCGTCCTGGGTACGGGCGCGTACAGCGGCCGCGCGCCCCTTTCGGAAGACGAGCTCCTCCCTGCCCTGGCCGCCGGGGAAGCCGCTTCAGCAGCCACGGTACATGCCGAGCGGGCGAGCCGTAGCCACTGGCTTGCCGTTTACCTTTCCGGTATGAAAGACAGCCAATGGGAGGCTATAGTCCTGGAAAAAAAAGGCGGTTTCGCGGCGGTGATCATTCCCGCTCTGGGCCTGGAAACACAGGTTTCCCTGAAAGACGGGATGGAATTGAATAATTTGGCAAAGATTACCCTGGTTTCGGTAAAGATTCCCCAGGCCTTGGCGGTTTTTGCCTAGCGCTTTGCCGCCGGAAAATGGGCATAAAATAAGGGGAAAGGGGAATTATGGCGCTGCTCCTAAATTGTTATCGAATTTCGGTGAAATTCCCAATAGAAATCGGCATTTAGGCTTGACCTTTGTCTATTTGTATATAAAATTCTTAGTAACATGAGCGATTATTTAGATCCTAACAATGAAGAATTACTCAAAGATTTTTTCAGCGAAGCCCAGATGCAGGTGGATACGCTGGAGCAAAATATACTGGTGCTGGAAAACGAGGGCGGCAACAAAGACGCCGTGGATGAAATTTTCCGGGCGGCGCACACCTTAAAGGGCGGGTCCGCGACGGTGGAGATGATGGAGCTTTCCCATTTTACCCACCTGGTCGAGGATGTGCTTGACGCCATACGTTCGGATCAGCTGAGTATCAATGAAGATGTGGTGGACACGCTCCTCTCGGCTATCGACGTGATCAAGGCCATGCTGGAACAGCGGATGAACGGCGCGGTTTATCAGGAGAATACCTCCCAGATCGAAGACAGTCTTTCCAAGCTGCTTCCGGCGGGCGCCTCGCACAAAAAGGGCGGCGCGCAGGCCGCGAAACAGGCCGCCCCCAAGCCGGCGGCTCCTGCCCCGGCCGCGCCTGCGGCGGCCCCGGTCCAGGCCGGCGGTCTTTCGGAAGACGAACTCCGGGAACTCAAGGAATCCGTGGACGGCGGTTTGCCGGTGTACCGGGTCAGTGTTGAATTCGATATAAACAGTTTGATGAATACAGTCGGCGGCATACAGGTTTACGCCGCCCTCAAGGGTTACGGTACAGTACTCAAGACCACCCCGGAATTTGAGGCTCTTTACGAGGATAACTTTTTCCCCACTGTCGATTATTACTTTGCCTCCGCCAAATCCGAGAACGAAATCAAAAAATACGTTGTCATTCCCGATGTAAGCCTGTCGGCCACCGTCATCAATATTGACCGGCTCATGGATCAGGGCGCGAAAACCGCCCCGGCGCAGGCTCCCGCGGCCCCCAGGCCCGCCGCCGCGCCCGCGCAGGCAGCCCCGGCCCCCAAACCCGCGCCTGCGGCCCCCGCTGCCGAGGCTCCGGCGGCCCCCAAGCCCCCTGCCCCGGTAAAACAGGCGGGAGGCGCTTCCGGCGAAGACGCCAAAAAAGCCGGGAAAGAGGCGGGCGCCATACTCAGGGTGGATTCCAAGCGTATCGACGATCTCCTCAACCTGGTCTCCGAGACGGTCATTACCAAAGCTACCTTTAATCAAATCAGCCTCCAGTTCGGGGAACTTCAGGCCGAGCTGCGCAATATCGAAACAAAATACCGGGAAGAGATCAAAGATCTGTTTGACAGCCTTCCCGATTATCTGGAAAGTATCGAGAACGGGAAGTCCGTCAAGGACATAAGGAAGCAGATAGGCGAGGAATACGGGGATATTTTCTCCCCCTTTGACGCTTTTGATACCTTCCTTAAAACTATCATCGGCAAGTACCGCGCCACTTCCCAAAATCTGGGCCGTATAACCGGCGAACTCCAGGAAGGGGTCATGCGGATCCGTATGGTACCCATCAGCCAGATATTCAGCCGCTTCCCCAGGCTTGTCCGCGATCTTTCAAAAACCCTCAACAAGAAGATCAACCTGGTTATCGAGGGGGAGGAGACCGAGCTTGACAAATCGGTCATCGAGGACCTGCTGGACCCGATCATGCACTCGGTGCGGAATTCCATTGACCACGGCGTTGAATCCCAGGAAGAACGGAAGGCCGCCGGCAAGCCGGAAGAGGGCATGGTGATCCTGAAGGCTGCCAACGAGGGGAACATGATCCTCATCGAGATTGCCGACGACGGCAAGGGTATCGATGTGGACGCGGTCAAAGCCAAAGCGGTCGAGCGGGGCATTATCAGCGCGAACAAGGTACTTACCGATGTAGAGGCTTTCAACCTCATCTTTGAACCGGGTTTCTCCACCGCGAAGTCCATTACCGCCATTTCGGGGCGCGGCGTAGGGCTGGATGTTGTCCGCCGGTCCATAGAAAAGCTCAACGGGACCGTTACCGTTACGTCGGAAAAGGGCAAAGGTACCAAATTCATCATAAAGCTGCCCCTTACCCTGGCCATTATCCAGGGCTTGCTGGTACGCGTTGGGTCGGAGATCTACTCCATCCCTATCACGAGCGTCATCGAAAGCCTGCGCGTCAAGCCCGAAGAAATCCGGCGTATCGACAACTACGAAGTTTTCAATATCCGCAATGATGTGGTGTCCCTTCTCAGGTTGAACCGGCTTTTCGGTATCAAGAGCGAGGAGAACAGCGATTACCATTTCATCGTTATCGTCGGTACCGCGGAAAAGAAGATGGGGTTCATGGTGGACAGCCTGATCGGGGAAGAAGACGTGGTCATCAAGCCCCTGCGGGATCAGTACACCAATTCGCCGGGCATTGCCGGAGCCTCGATACTGGGGGACGGTTCGGTTTCCCTTATCATCGACGTAAGCCAGCTTCTGGAACTGGGCCTTCGCAAGGAGATTGAATCGCGCCGGGCCCGTGAATCGGTACGGTAACCGGAGAGGGGCGCAAAAGGAAAATACATGGCAGCAGTTGTTAAAAGCCTGGAACAGGTGAACATGGACCTTCAGGAACAGAAGGAACGGGTTGAAACAGTCGATTTCAAGATGATCACCTTTTCCCTTGCCGGGAAAGATTACGGCGTGGACATTATGAATGTCAAGGAAATCGCCAAAGCCGATAAATTTACCTATGTTCCCAATGCCGCCGCTTTTGTCCGGGGCGTTTATAATCTCCGGGGCGACATCATCCCCATCATCGATCTCAGGGCATTTTTCAGGCTCCCCGTGGAGGCCAACCCGGACGGCCAGGAAAATATGCTCATCCTCCGTATCCAAGAGCGGGTATACGGCACCATTGTGGACAAGATCGACAAAGTTGTGGGGATCAATACCGAGAGTATCCAGCCGCCCCACCCTATTTTCGGGGATATCAACATCAAATTCATCAGCGGGGTTGTGGAAAAGCAGGGGGATCTGTATATCATTCTGGATGTGGTCCGGATATTTTCCCAAAACAAAGAGGAAGATCAGAAAGGGCACGGCCAGATCCAGGAAACTCCGGGGGACACTTATTTCGCCCCCCCTCCGGTAATCGAAAAAGCCTCCGAGGCCGGTCCGGAGGTCGCGAATTCGAACTTCGGTTTTGTCCAGGATGGGCTGGGCACCCTGGCGCATTTTTTCTCAAGCTCCGTCAACAGCGCGTGGTTTGACCGGCGTTTCTCCGAATGGGCAAACATCCACTCGGGGAGCAATGTCCAGCTTCGCAACGCCAGCGACGCGGAAGAATTCCTCTCTTCCTTCTATTCCCCGAGTACCGGGGTTTTCTGGGAAGATGAATACGCCTATAGTTTTAAGGGTATGCTGCCGGATTTGCCGTCCAATAATATCCAGGTTTGGAATGTTGGCTGCGGGAAGGGCTATGAAACTTTTTCGTTAGCGTGTATACTGAAAGCGCGGTATCCTCAGGGGCATATCAAGATATGGGCGAATGACAGCGACATTATGGCCATATCGGCGGCCCCGAACATGGTCTTTGATGTTGAAGAGGCGCCTGAATATGTCAGGGCTTATCTGGTAAAGGGGAAAAACGGGTATAGTTTTAACCAGGAGATCAAAGACGCGATAAGTTTTGAGTACCACGATGTTTTGAACGGGAATCATCTTCCGGAGCTTGATTTTATTATTGCCAGGGATTTTCTTTCCTTCCTGGCGGTCCAGAGTCAGGATAAAATGATAGCAGATTTTGCCGAGCGGCTTAAAAAACAGGGAGTCGTTATCCTGGGAAGAAATGAGCAGCTTCCGGATGACGATTGGCAGCCCATAGGGAAGGATCCGGTTTCCGCTTTTGTGCGTGCATAATATAAAGGTATTAGATAAGGAGTATTTGTATGCGAGTTGAATACATCAACCCTTTTGTTGAAGCGACTTTTAATGTTCTCAAAGAGGTTCTGGACACCGATGTCAAGCGGGGGGATCTTTACCTCAAGTCCACTACTATGGCTATCCAGGGTGTAGCCGCGCTGGTTGGCCTTGCGGGCGATGTGGAAGGCCGGGTACTTTTTGACATGACCAGGGAGACCGCCCTGGCAGTTGCCGGCGCCATGAACGGGCAGGAATTTACCCAGCTGGACGAGCTGGCGAAGTCCACGATCCAGGAACTGGCCAATATGATCACCGCGCAGGCGGTAACCAAGCTCCATGACCTTGGGTTTAAATTTGACCTTACCCCGCCGGCCCTGTTTACCGGCGAAAATATGGAAGTGTCGAACAACCTCAAAGTCGAAGCCCTTATCGTACCCATGCAGCTGGGGCCGCACGGCAAAATCGAAGTAAACGTCGCGATCCGCGAGCGTCTGTAAGCGCCGGGGAGCGCCCGGCCCTGGGCGTTTCCCTGTTCGAACCGGTAGGTTTCCTTCGTATCTTTGTAATTAACGCCGCTTGACGCGGCGCCTGGCGTTCCCCTGGGGGAAACCTGACGCTTTTTTTGGAGCGGAACACCGGGCGGGATAAACCCCGCCCGCATTGCTGGGTACTGCGGCTGTTATTGGTTCCTGGCCCGGCGGAAATTAGTGAATTAACGCCGCTTGACGCGGCGCCTGGCGTTTCCCCTGGGGGGAAACCTGAAGCATTTTTTGGAGCGGAACACCGGGCGGGATAAACCCCGCCCGCATTGCTGGGTACTGCGGCTGTTATTGGTTCCTGGCCCAGCGGAAATTGGTGAATTAACGCCGCTTGACGCGGCGCTGTTATTAGGGCGGTTAGCTCAGTTGGTTAGAGCATCAGTATGACACGCTGAGGGTCAGAAGTTCGACTCTTCTATCGCCCATCCGGTAATCGCTTGCCGCGCAAGAGATTACCGGTTTTTTTGTGCCAAAAAGGCGGTTCCAAAATGTCCGGTTTTGGGGGTAATGCCATATTGTGAAAAAGCAGATTGTTTTTGGCGTCTTTTTGCTGGCCGCTGCCTCCTGTCTTTTTGCCCAGGCGGGCGGCCTTGAAATTATCGTTGAGGAACGCGGCGGCGGGCTGGCCATAGTAAGCTCCAGAGGTTCCGCGAGGGAACTTGTCATTCCGGATACCATCAACGGTATACCGGTTACCGCTATCGGAGACCGGGCCTTTGCCCGCAGGGAGCTTTCCCGCGTTACCATTCCCGACAGTGTAACCGCCATCGGGGCCGGCGCTTTTTCCAATAACAGCCTGGAAATCGTCGCCATCGGGAGCGGCGTTACCGCCATCGGCATGGGCGCCTTTTCCAACAACCGGCTTACCGGCCTTACTCTCGGCGAAAATGTGGCCGAAATCGGCAAAGGCGCCTTTGCCTACAACCGCCTGGCCGGGCTGGCGATTCCCGAAAGCGTTAGTTCCATAGGGGATTTCGCCTTTTTGGAAAACAGGCTCGGCGCGGTGGAATTTCCCGCCGGCGTTACCTATATAGGCCGGGGCGCCTTTTCCGGCAACCGCCTTACCGCTGTGGTTATCGGCAGCGGGGTTCGGGAAGTCGGCGACGGCGCTTTTTACAACAACAAGATCAATACGGTAACGATCCCGGACAGCCTTGCCGCGCTTGGGAAACGGGCCTTCGATCCCCGCATTACCGGCCGCAGCGCCCGGGGCAGCGTGAACTACCTGGACGAGAACGGCGCCGTACTCTACACTACGGCGGACAACTTCGACGCCTACTATACCGGCAACGGCAGTAAAAGCGGGAAGTACAGCCTGGGCGAGAACGGCTGGGAACTGGAAGGCGACGGGTAGGCACGCCGCGGCCGCCTGGCTGAAGCCGCCGTTTGGAACCCGGAGGGGAGGGATAAACGTTGCCTACGATTAAAGATATTGCGAAATTGGCGGGGGTTTCTCACGGGACGGTGTCCAATGTCCTTAACGGGTACAAAAGCGTTAACAGCGATACGGTAAAACGGGTTGAAGCCGTTATCAAAGAGCTTGGGTACCAGCCTAATCTGAAAGCCAGAAGTATGCGTAACAGCAGGACCAACTGTATAGGCGTACTGCTGCCCAACATTACCGACAACATCTATATCCGGCTGTACAATGGCGTTGAAAGGATAGCCAGCGAAGCCGGTTACAGCATCAGCCTGTACATATCCAACGATTCCCCCGAAACCGAGGAAAGGCTGCTGATGCGTATGCAGCAGCAGCGCGCGGACGGCGCGGTGATTGTCACCTGTATGCCGGGTAAAACAGAGATCTTCGACCAGCTGCTCAAGTCCGGGACCCGGCTGGTTTTTGTCCGGCGTAAACCTGCCGGCATGAAGGGCAAAACCTTTTTCGGCATTGATGAGCGGCAGACAGTATTCGACACGGCTTCGAATCTTTTAAAAGGGGGCTGCGGGAAAGTCGCCCTGCTGACGGGCAGGGAGGAGTATTCAAATGAACGCGACTGTATCCGGGGGTTTCGTGACGCCCAGGCCGCCCGCGGGGCGGATCCGGACGGATGCGTTGTTCAGAGCGCTTCCGGCGGGAAGGAAAGCGCCTTCCGGGCCGCGGCGTGGATGCTGTGCGGTGACAACAGGCCCCAGGCAATCATTGCTACCTGCCCCGAACACGCAAAGGGCGTTCAGGCAGCGGTACGGATTTTCAGCCCCGGCGACCCTGTCCTTGTCCTTACCCTGGATAACGACAGCTGGATTTATGCCGTTTCGCCCAGCCCGGTGGTCAGTATCGTCCAGCAGTATATCCGGCTGGGGGAAGAAGCGGCGAAAAGGCTGATGGCGATGACGGAAGCGCCGGACGCCGCCGGCCCGGCCCCGGAATCGGTGACGATCCCGTCGCAGCCGGTACCGCCCGTATTATGGCGCTTCCCGGCGGCCGCCCCGCCTCCCCGGAAATCCCGCAGCCGGTCCAATCGGGCCCTGCGCGTGCTTATGCTGGAAAACACATCTTCCGCCGCGGCCCGGCTGATGAAATCGGTCTTTACCGGCGAAACAGGTATTCCGGTAGAAATCGATACTTTGCCCTATGAATCCATGTATGACATGACCATAGGCGAACACGCATCGGATCGTTATGACATCTTGCAGATAAAC
>JAIRYB010000094.1 GCA_031267955.1 Spirochaetaceae bacterium
TGCTGTTCCTATCTGCCGGGAAACCGGGCGGATTGCCGCGAGGCGAAGGCCGAGCTTGTTGCCGACAAGGAGCGGGGCAATTTTTGCGACTGGTTTTCCCTGGACGCCAAATACCGGGAAAAAAGCGCCGGGGAGGGGAAGGCCAGGGACGCCGCTGCCGAGGCGCGGCGGGCTTTTGACAAACTTTTCGGCTAGGAGTTTGTTGCGCTTTGCGCATAAAATGCATAAAAATTCACGAAGTGAATTTTTATTCCTTACAAACTCCGAAAGCATGCCCATTAATCGGGATTTTTTGCATGAATATGCAAAAAATCCACAAGTGCAACAGGCTGCTAGGGTTTGCTGCGCTTTGCGTATAAAACACAGCGGGCCGCCGGGTAGCGGCCGGATTTATCACGATGGATTTACGGCCTGTTCTGTTTCTTGATTCCGGCATCGGGGGGCTTCCCTACTGCCGCCGGTTCATGCGGCGCAACCCGGGCGAGCGGGTAATTTACGCCGCGGACCGCGCCAATTTCCCCTACGGAACGAAAAGCAGAGACGCGCTTGGGGAGATACTCGCCGCCCTTGTCCGTAATCTGGACAATATTTTCAGGCCTAAGCTCGCGGTACTGGCCTGTAACACCGCTTCCGTTAGCGCGCTGGCCCTGCTCAGGGAGCGCTTCCCGGACATACACTGGGTGGGGACGGTCCCGGCGGTTAAGCCCGCGGCAAGCGCGAGCCGGAAACGCCACATCGGTATACTGGGTACGGCGCGTACCATCGCGGATCCCTATGCGGAAAGGCTTCTCCGCCGCTGCGGGCCCGATTGCAGGCTGACGGGGATCGCCGCGCCGGAACTTGTGGGTTTTGTGGAACAGGGAGGGGACCGCGCGGGTATTGACGAACAGCGCGGGCAGGCGGCGCCCTATATCGCCAGGTTCCGCAAGGCCGGCGCCGACGCCGTTATCCTGGGCTGCACGCATTTTGTGTTTTTGCGCGGCGCGTTCGAGTCTCTTGCCGGATCGGAAAACCCGGAAGAAATTATCCGTATCTTCGATTCTGTCGAAGGGGTAGTAAGCCGCGCGGAATCGCTGCTCGAGAAGCACGGTATCCGCGCCGCGTCCGGGGAAGGGCCGGCCCTGCCGGAAAAGGCGCGGCAAAATCTGCTTGTCCTTACCGGGGACGAGGAGCCGGGGGAACTTTGGGGCCAAAGGGCCGCGGCCGCCGGGCTTTTCCCCAGGCGGATCGGGGAATTATAAATGGAGCGGGGTCTTGTGATCCGGGGTTCCCGGAACATCTTTACGGTGCGCCTCTTTGGGGAAGGGGGAGGCGATTCGCTTGAATGCCGCATAAAGGGCAAGATCCTTAAAGGGGTGGAGTGTTACTACAACCCCCTTGCCCCCGGTGATTATGTCGCGGTGGAAAAGGATCCCTCCAGGCCGGGGACAGGGCTTGTCCTCGCGGTGGAGGAAAGGCGGAACCGTTTTACCCGCTTTAACCAGAAAGGGCTCGGGGCGAACCGTTCCGCGGCGTCCCAGCTCCTGGCGGCCAATATAGACCTTGTCCTCTGCGTCGCCTCTCCCGCGTCCCCCCCCTTCCGGCCCCGCTTCCTGGACCGGGCCCTTGTCCAGACGGAAATCGCCGGCATTCCCGCAGTGATAGTGTGCAACAAGCATGACCTGTTTGACGGCGATATCGATACGGACGAGCGGCTCGAAGATTTTGCCCGTATCGGCTACCCGGTACTGCGGGTGTCCGCGAAAACCGGGGAGGGCATGGAAGAACTGCGCCTCCTTGTAGAAGGAAAATTGTCCGTCCTGGTCGGGCAGTCGGGCGCGGGCAAGTCGAGCCTGATAAACGCGCTGCTTCCCGGGACGAGGGCGCGGGTCGGGGGCATCAATGAAAAATACGACAGGGGGAACCACACCACCGCCATGTCGGTTCTGTTCGAGGGGCCGGGTATCCGCCTTATCGACACTCCGGGAATACGGCGGCTGCTCCCGGACGGCGTCTCGGCCGGGGAACTTATCCACTACATGAAGGAATTCGCGCCCCTGGCAGGGAAATGTTCCTACGGCCTTTCCTGCTCCCACCAAACCGAGCCGGGCTGCAAGGTGCTTGAGGCGGTTGCCGCCGGAGCCATCCACGAGGATCGCTACGAAAGCTATCTGCGTATACGGGAAGAGCTTGCCGGATTATCATGAATGACAAAACCCTTGCCCTGCTGGAATTTGACTCTGTACGTAACGCTGTTTCGCTTTGCGCGTTAAGCGAAGAGGCAGGCCGGAAAATAAATGAATCCCTCCCGCTTTGCGACAGTAACGCTGCCGCCTCTCTCAAGCGCCTCGTTTCCGCCGTTCTCGGACGGCTCAATTCCGGCGATGCCGAACCTTTGGGCGCCATTCCCGCCGTCGCCCCGCTGCTCCCGGTTCTCGGCGTGGAGGGGACCGTCCTCGGCGTAGAAGAACTCTACGCCCTGGGAATTTTCGCGGAACGGGGGGAGGCGCTCAGGGAATGGCTGCGCGGCGGGGGGGCCGGGGCGGAAAATCAAAACACGCTTAGGGAAGCCACGGACAGTATGCCCGATTGCCGGGCCGTCTCCGCGGAAGTGTTCCGGGTGCTGGACAGGGACGGAAAGCTCCGGGACCTTCCCGAGTTCAGGGAGATAAAGAGGCGGATACAGGGCCTAACTGCGGAACTGGAAAAGACCGTAGCGCGTTATATAGGGAACGATGAAAGCCGCCGCATGCTCCGGTCGGCTGTCCCTTCCCAGCGGGACGGGAGGACGGTGCTGGCCGTCAAGGCGAATTTCCGGGGGCGCATCAAAGGCATAGTCCACGAGGTTTCAGGCACAGGGCAGACCCTGTTCGTGGAACCGGAGGACGTGGTCGAGAAGAACAACAGCATCATCATTGAACAACGGCGCCTTGACGCCGAAATACGCCGCGTCCTTAGGGAAACAACCGCCTCTCTTTCGTCTTTCCGGGAAGACCTTGCCCTGTTCCACGAGCGGGTGGTGTACCTGGAAACCCTCCGCGCCCGCGCCCGCTATTCCCGCGACTGCCGGGGGCATTTTGCCAAAGACGCCGGGGAACTTGTGCTGGCAAAGGCGCGGCACCCGCTTTTGGGGAGCCGGGCGGTCCCCGTCGACTTTGCCATGAGCAGCGCGGGCGTGATCATCACCGGGCCCAACACGGGCGGGAAAACCGTCGCGCTCAAGACTATCGGGCTCTTTGCCCTGATGAACCAGTTCGGCCTTGCCCTTCCCTCGGACGAAGGAACCTCTCTTCCGGTCTTCGACGGGGTCTACGCCGATATCGGGGACGAACAGTCGCTTGCCCAGTCCCTCTCAACCTTTTCCGCCCACATAGCCGCAATCGCCTCTATCACCGCCCGCGCCACGTCCCGGTCCCTGGTACTGCTGGACGAACTTGGCTCAGGGACAGACCCCCTGGAGGGCGGCGCCATCGCCATGGCTGTTCTGGATTATCTTGTCGAAAGGGGTTCGCGGGTCGTCGTTACCACCCACCACGGGGCGCTGAAAAATTACGGTTATACCCGATCCGGCGTGGAAAACGCCTCCGTGGAATTTGACGGGCAGACCCTGTCGCCCACCTACCGGATAGTCATGGGTATCCCCGGGGAAAGCCGGGCGGTAGACATCGCCTCCCGGAACGGCCTCCCCGCCGGCATCGTCGCCGGGGCCCGCTCCTACCTGGAAGACGAGCGCGCGGACGTTTCGGCCCTGATCGCCGAACTCAAGAAAAAACACCGGGACCTGGACGCGGCGCAAAAACAAGCCGCGGAAACTGAGAGGAGGCTCCGCGAGGAAAAACGGAGCGCGGACCTCAGGGAACTCAGGCTCAGGCAGAAAGAGCTTGAACTTAAGCAGGGGGGCATGGGCAAGTTCCGCCTCCTCTTGCAGGAGAGCAGGAAAAAACTTGAAAACCTGGTGCGGGAAGTAAAGGAAGGGGAACTAAGCCGGGAAAAGACCCTAAAGGTAAAAGAGTTTTTGCGGGAGCTTGGAAACGCGGTAGGGGCCGAAGCTTCGATCCTTGACGCCGAAGAAAAGCTTTTCCGTGAAGACCGGGGCCGCGTCGGCGCGGGAAAGGGCGGCGCTTCGGAAGGGCCGGAAATCCCGGAACCGGCGGACGGCGCTTCCATAGTTCCCGGGTCCGCGGTCCTCGTCGGGGAACGGAGACGCCGGGGCAAGGTTATCAGGGCGGAAAAAGGCGGCTGGCTTGTTGAAACAGGCTCTCTCAGGATAACCGTGGACAAAGAGGACCTTATCTCCGCGCCGCCGGTCTCGGAAGAACCCAGGCCCCTCATCGAGACTGCGGAACTGTCGGGAAACGCCCGCGCCTGTTTCGAGCTGAACCTGCGCGGCATGAGGCTTGAGGAAGCGCTCGAAACGCTGCAAAGGCAGATAGACGCGGCGGTACTGTCCGGGCTGGGTGAATTTTCGGTGATCCACGGCAAGGGCGACGGCATACTCCAAAAAGGCGTGCACGAATACCTCGCGAACCAGGGCCAGGTAGCGGATTATTACTTTTCCCGCCCGGAACTCGGCGGCTTCGGCCGGACCGAAGTGGTCCTAATGCGTTAGGATTTTTTACCG
>JAIRYB010000127.1 GCA_031267955.1 Spirochaetaceae bacterium
GGGGGATTTATGTATTACAAAGATGACTGGGACAAGGCAAAAGACAATCTCCGGGCGTTTTGGAATGGGGAAGACATCGGCCGGCCCTGTATGGCGGTATTCGCGCCCCGGACTGAAAACTCCAGGCAGTTTCCGGAACTGCAGAGCGGCCCCTGGACCGGAAGCATGGAACAGTACGCCGATGACGATATTGAATCGATTACAAAATGGTGGATCGATCCGGAAGAAAACCGGAAACACATGGAATACTGGTTTGAAAACACGTACTTTGGCGGAGAGGCCCTGCCGGCGACCCATACCAATTGGGGCGCAAGCGCCGCCGCGGCTTTTTTCGGCAGCACTCCCCGCTTTAACAAGACCAGTGTGTGGTACTCCACGGTAATTCATGACTGGGATGAATGGGAATGGCAATTTGAGGAAGAATCAAATAAGTGGTGGAGGCAAATTCGGGATATTGTAGTTCACCTGACCGCCCACGCGCCGGGCAGGTATTTGGTCGGTATGCCCGAATTCGGCAACGCGGCGGACAATCTTTCCCTGATGCGGGGAATGGATGATCTTGCCATTGACTGCATTGAAAACCCGGAACGGATTAAAGACGCTATCGAGGTAATGGATCGGGTTTGGATTAAGCTCCACGAAGATCTCTACAACATGACGCTCGCGGTCAACCAGGGAGGCGGCGTATTGCCCTGGATGACCCTCTGGGCGCCGGGGCGAATCGATCAGCTTGCCTGCGACTTTTCCAGTATCATTTCGCCCGCGATATTTAAAGAACTTTTTGTTCCGGAAATTGACTTGATGGGATCGTGGACGGAATATGGCACCTATCATCTTGACGGCCCTAAATCCATGGCGAACACGCTGGATACCCTCCTGGAGATTCCCTGCATCAAGACCATTGAATACACTCCCGGTATTGGATTTCCGCCGACGACCACGCCGGAATACATCCCCGAATACAAACGGATATTGGAGAAGGGAAAACGGCTCTACCTCCTTGCCAATCCCGACGAAGTCCGGCCCCTTTGCGAATCGCTTCCCAGAAGGGGCCTCTATATCTGTACCTTTGCCAATTCGCGGGCGGATGCTGACCGAATGGTACAAGACGCCTACCGCTGGAGCGGGAAATAACTCAGATCCCGGCGGACAGCGGCAAGAACTCATTGACAGAGATCGGAAGGGAAGGATACTATATTTTTGTTAGAGGGGGCATCAAAAATTTTAATTGCGGTTATTCCCCCATATAAATATGGGTAATCTTTATGGTACGAAAGAAAGGACAGGTAACACTTAAGGATATTGCTCAGGCCCTGGATCTTTCCATTAATACCGTATCGTGCGCCCTGAAAAACCGCAACAGTATCTCTCCGGAGACGGTCAAAAAGGTCAAGGAAAAGGCTGAAGAATTCGGGTATATCCCCAACAGTGTGGCAAGTTCCATACGAACCGGTTACACAAGAACAATCGCCATTATTCTAGGAGATATCGCCAACGCTTATTTTGCGATTATGGTGCGGGAACTGGAACGTATTATCAGCAAAGAAGATTATGTCGCGATGATTCTGGTTACAGACGAAGACCCCCAATTGGAAAACAAGGCGATCCAGGCCGCGCTGTCCAAAAATGTTGACGGTATTATTCTTTTCCCGACATGCAGGACCGAAACCGGAATAAACCTAATCCGCAAAGTGGGTACGCCTTTTATCCTAATCGGCAGGCGCCTTCCTGATTCAAACATGGATTACATTATCAGTGATGATGTTAACGGCGGTTATCTTGCCGCCCGGTATTTGCTGGACAGGGGGCATAAAAGGATACTGCTTTTTGCCGGGCCGGACTGCGTATCCAGCGCTTTTGAACGCAAGCTTGGCTATCTTAAGGCAATGGAAGCTGCGGGAATTATCACGGACGATCTGGTAATTTCCTGTGATATAACGGTAAATGAAACAATGAACCGCTTAATCAAAAAAACATTGCAGCGCCGGAAAGATTTTGACGCGATTTTTACCTACAATGACATTATCGCGTTTCGTATTATCCGTATTGCACGCCAAATGAAAATTGCCCTGCCGGAAATTGTTGGTTACGATAATATCCAGTCAAAAGTTGATTTTGGTTTCGATCTGGTATCCGTAAATACCTACAAGACCCTGATGGCGGAAAAAGCGGCAGCGTGCCTTTTTTCGCGGATTCACAATCCCAGGGAAGTTGACGGCTATTTTAACGAAGTTGTCCCCGTTGATCTGAATTCGGCGCCTGAAAAAATATGAGGCGGCGCGAACTTCTTGATGTTTGGGAGAAGACAGCTTAAAATGACCAGGTATGGAAAATATGACCGGGACAGGGGCGGAAGGGGCGCTTTGCGAACAAAAAGCCCGCGCCAAATGCCCCTGTTCGGCGTACTGCCCCCTGGAAAACGCCATGCGCCTAATCGGCGGGAAATGGAAGGGGCCGATTCTCTGCGCCCTGCACCAGGACGGCACGACCCGCTACAATGAGCTGAAACGCAAAATTCGCGGCATTACCAACACGATGCTGGCCAGTTCCCTAAAAGAACTGGAAGAATGCGGGTTGGTACAAAGAAAACAGTACGCCGAAATGCCTGTCCGTGTGGAATATACCCTTACCAGCGCCTGCGATGATCTAATGCCTGTTTTGAACAAGCTCGCCCTGTGGGGTATAAACGCGGCCCGGCAGCGATCGCCGCTTCCGCCGGCATGAAGCGCTTACCGGAAAGCGCGGCGGTATTTCAGGCCCCGCCCCGCAGCAGCGCGTCCAAATCGAGCTCCCCGGCGGTACAGGGCATGGCGACGCCCCAATTCTCCAGCACTTCCGGGTGAATCTCCCCGAACACGCCGATAGGATTCCCCCGGCAGACTATGGACGCGGCCCGCCCGGGGATGAAACGGCTGTCGTCCGATTCCTCTACCGCGTACTCCCTGGAAAGGTAGTAAAACAGAGTTTGTAGCTGCCCGGCGGCGGTATTGAAATTGGCGTCCCCGCCGGCATGGAGAAAGCCCGCGTACTGGCGCGTCGATGTGCCGTAGTTTTCCGCATCGTCCCGGTAGGCCACCTTGCCTACTTCAAAGATACGGTGGGGGTACGCCGAGTGGCCCGATACCGATTCGCTCATCAAAAGGGAAGCCAGCACGGAATCCCGCACGTACTCGTAGCTTTCCGTCATGGGATTGGCGATGCGGATTATTTTGCCGCCGTCGCCCCGCATCTTCTCCACCAGGTCCTTGCGGGAACCCAGGTAGTTGTAGATCATCTCCTGGTAGCCCAGGCCCACAAAAATTTCCTTGACCCGGCGGCTGAAAAGGGTAATCGGCGTCAGCCTGCCGACGGTAAAATCGCTGGGCCTTTCCGGGCTAAAGCTGCCAAGGCCGCGGCCTATCATCACGTCTTCCGCCACATCCGCCGCGTGGAGAAAATCGTTCCGGTACTCGGGCGGGTAGGCCTTTACCCCGTCCTTTTCTTTGTTTTCGCCCCGCTCAATGCCGGCGGTTTTTTCCGCCCTTACCCCCATGCGGCCCAGGGCCTTTACACAGTCATCGGCGCCGATCTTCTCGCCGAGGAATCTTTCCACCCGATCCAAAGAGCAAAAAACAGATTCCTGGAAATAATACGGCGTAGTAACGCTGCGCCCGTAAGGCGTGTCGTATTCGTACTGAACCTTTACCGGCTCAATGGAAAAGCCCTGGTCCGCGAGATCGCAGGCCACAATTGAAGCGGCCAGAGTCACAGAGGGCATATCGGTCCCGGTAAGCTCCACAAAAAGATCGGAATCCCCTACCTGTACCGCCCCGATTCCGGCGGAGTTAATAATCGGCGGATAGGACAAAATTCCGCCCTTTGAATCCAGCAGCAGGGGATGCAGGGGTTCGTGTTCCTGGATAGAGGCGTATTCTCTGCCCTTGGGATGCTGTTTCAGGATTTCCCGCAGGGTAAGCGGCGTATCCCACTGGAGGGGTACGAAGGATACTGAATCCGGGTCCACCGCCCTGTAGACTATAGGCCAGTTTATGATGGCGGTACGGTAAAGCCCCATGGAAATAGTCCGGCGCTTGCGGCCGAAATTCCAGGCAAGTTTTTCCTGGGTCTGGATCATGTCCCGCAAAGACGCGTCGGTGATCGCCCTGCCTGCCGCGATAAAGCCCGCGAGGTATGGCCGCACCTGGCGTACCGAAGCCTCGACAAGTACTTCCCGGCCCGCGGGCCGGGAAGTGGCCGGAGATGAAAAGAAAGGGTATTCCGGCCGCGCGCCTCCGTTATACACCCTGAGCTGGCGCGCGCAGCCTGCGGTAGCCCAAAGATCCGGCCGGTTTGTATCGTTTAACTCGATTTTAAGGGTCCTTTCCGCCTGGGGAAGGCTTTTATCCTGGCCTTCGGACCACGGGTCTGAGTCCAATTCGGCCTTGGCGCAGCTAAGGGCCTCCTCGAATTCTTCCCGGTTTGGCCAGCGCCGGCCCGCCAGGGCGTAAAAAACATCCTCGTTTACTTCAATTTTGGGCATGACAACCTCTACAGCAGCATAATACGGTATAAAAACAATATTGACAACAGGGAATAGTCTGATTATCCTCGATATCGAAATGCCCGGCGCTGCCGGAAGGCGCGGCCCCTGTAACAGAGCCGCATCATACCAAAAGGGGGAAGACCATGAACCATTTTTCCGGCAAAAACCGGATTCAGGGTTCCGCCGCCTGTATTTGCGCCCTGGCCTTTCTCCTGGCCGCGCGCGGCAGCTCCGCCGGGGAGCAGGACCGCTGCGGCGTCACGGCGGGCATACGCGGAGTCCGTTACTTTGAATCGGCGGTTCCGGGCTATGGGACGGTTACGCCCCTTACCGCAGCCTTTGCGGCAGGCCCCGGGAGCGGTCTTGCGGCAGGAACCTCCAGGATCGCCGTAACCGCAGGCGGCGAAACCACCGAACGCGAGAGTTTTAATGCGGGTTTTCCTACCCCCTTTACCGGCCTTGACGATGTTGCAGCCTATCTTTCACAGGCCCCGGGCGGGAAAACCCGGGACGATCCTATCCTCTTGCCGGCAGCCCTGGGAACCGGGGACTGGCCGGGTCTTCTGCAGGGGATAAAGGAAGCCGGAAAGTATGTGGCGCTGGATCTTTCGGTCGGCGCCGTGCCGGGTTTGGGATCGGAGTTTGACCCCGGTAGGTACAATACCGGCGAACGGTACGTTGTAAGCCTGGCCCTGCCCGATGCCGCAACAAGCATGAAGGACGGGCCTTCCGGCACATCTTTATTCCGGTACTTTACCGCCCTTAAGGAAGTGTCCGGCGCGAACATCGAAACCATCGGCAAGAGGGCGTTCATCAACCGTA
>JAIRYB010000131.1 GCA_031267955.1 Spirochaetaceae bacterium
CCGGGGAGAGGATTCCCGGCAGGATGGCAGGTTCGCCGGGCCTTGGCGGGAGCAGGTAGCCCGCGTCCAAAAAACGGCGGAACAGGGCCGTGTAGCTTTCGCCTTCGGGGATAACGGAAAGGGAAAGGTAAGCGCCCCGCCGTTTCCAGGGACTGTTTTGCGAAAGGGCCCGGCTGATTTTTTGAAAGAGCGGGCGGCCTTGTCCCTGGGCGGCGATAAGGTTGTAAATGGCCCGGGCTGCGGCGGCGAGGATCACCGGGGACAGCGTTTCGCCCGCGCTTGCCGCCACAGCCGTATCCGCCGCGCCAAACGCCAGCACCCTGGGCGCGCCCGCCCAAGGGAAGGGCAGGACGGGTATGAGGAAGGGAGCGGCGCTTTCCGCCGGTAAAGCGGCCTCCCGGCAGTCGGAAGCAGGCTTGTCTCCGCCGTCCAGAAACGGCCTCCAGAGGGCCGGCTGCGGACCCCCCGGAGGGACGTCCGCCGGGAAACCGGCAGCGCGCGGCGGAAAAGCGGCGGGCAGGGCCGGGTCGGCGGCTGCCGCGGAAACGCCTGAATCTTTCAGGAAGCGGTACAGGGCGGCGTCACCGGGAAAGACGCGGAAAAAGCGGCCGGGGAACAAAGCCGACAGCGCCTTGAGAAAGCGCCTTTCCTGCGGGCCGGGAAACGGGGCGAAGAGGCCGCGTTCGGCAGTGTTTTTCATTTCGCGGAGTACCGACGGGGGCGTATGGCCCAGAATCGCCCGGCCGCCGTACTGCCAGAGATCCACAAGCCTGCGGCCGTCCGGGGTGTAGAGCCGGAAATCCCGGGCGCGGCTTATCGGGGGGACAAGCCTAAGGCGGGCAGGGCTTTCGCTTTCATCCATATCTGTATACATATTAATCGTCTCCGATTTTGGTAAAACGGCCGCTTTGGCAGGCGCTGAGAAAACGGAGTTCCTTGCCTGTATCGAAACGCGCCCGGATCACCGGGCCGTCTTCCCCGGATTCCCGGATCTCGATCACCGCCCCGTAACCGTGGTCGTCGTGGAAGATCCTGTCCCCCACCGCCCAGCGGCCGTCCGAAGAACGCCGGCCCCGGCTATTCGCGCCGCTCCCGGCAGCGCCCCGGGAAAAGCCGCCGCCAGGGGCAGCGGAAAAACCTCCGCGGAAAGAAGGCCGCGCGGCCGCCGGGCTGATCCCGGAAAAACCGCAGGGCGCGCTGCCGAGTATACGCAGCGGGCTTTCCCCCATTCCCCCGGCTTTGCCCGCGCCGGGCCGGCCCGCGGCTTCCCGCAGGAAAAGCGAAGGCTCCATGGGCTGGCTGCGGCCGAAAATACGGCGCATACCGCAGGAACAGAGGTAAAGTTCGTCCATGGCGCGGGTAGCCCCGACGTAGAACAGGCGGCGTTCCTCTTCAAGGCCCTCGTCTTTCTTGTCGTCACGGGGAAAAATCCCCTGTTCCACGCCGGTCATAATCACCCGGCGGAATTCCAGGCCCTTGGTATTGTGCAGCGTGATCAGGGTAACTGTGTCTGTGTTACTTTCCCCGTCCGGCGTGTTTTCAAGGGACCGGTCAAGTTCGATATGCTCCAGAAATTCAAGAAGCCCTTCTATGCCGAGCGGGTAGATGCTTGCCGCGTTCACCAGTTCCTGGAGATTGGCAATGCGCTGGACCCCCCCGATTTCATCATGGGCAAGGTGGTAGTCCGCGATACCCGCCTCACCGATAAGGGCCACAAGGCACGGGGAAAGCCCTTCCCCCGCCCGGAGCGTTTCCCGTCTTTTTCCGGCAGAGGCCCCCGCGTTTTTGGAAGGGGGGTTCCGCCCGCCCCGGTTTTCCCTGGGCAGGTTTTTCCGGGGAGGGCTTTCAGGAAGCGCGCGGTTCAGCGCCTGCCTTCCCGCCTCGATGGCCCCGAGGAAAAGGGAAAGGCCTTCGCGGGCTTTGGCGGGGAGTCCCGGCATGACGCGCCTCGCCGCCGCCGCCAGATCGCCGGGAACAGTATCACTGTCAGGGCTGTCTCCGCTATTTCCGCCGTCCCCGGCAGAATCGCCGCCCCGGCTGCCGGCGTCCCCGGCAAGCCCGGCAACGGCCCCGATCACCCGGTCAATAGTCGCCGCGCCGACCCCCCGGCTGGGTTTGTTTACCACCCGGCGGAAAGCGACCTCGTCGCGGGGATTTACCAGGAAAGAGAGGAGCGCCAGCGCGTCTTTAATTTCTTCCCGCTCGTAGAATTTGAGCGAGCCTACCACCCGGTAGGGAATGCGGCGGCGGAGAAATTCCGTTTCAAAACCCATTGACTGGGCGTTCATGCGGTACAGAATCGCCCAGTCGGAATAGGCGCTTTTGGTTCCTCTTTTACCCCGGACGGAATTTTCGATAAGCTCCGCGCAAAACCCAACCTCGGCGTCCTGATCCGGCAGAAAGGCCAGCACGGGATCGCTCCCCCCGCCGCGCTCGGAACGGAGCGTTTTGCCCAGCCGGCCCTTGTTGCAGTCGACTACCGAAGAAGCCAGGCGGAGTATCGGTTCGGTAGAACGGTAGTTGCGTTCCAGCCTGATAATATCCGCGCCCGCAAAACGTTCGGGGAATTCCAGAATGTTCCGCAGTTCCGCCCCCCGGAAACTGTAGATAGACTGATCGTCGTCGCCCACCACGCAGACATAGGTCCCGCTGCCGCGCAGTTCCTTGAGCAGCTCAAACTGCGCCACATTGGAATCCTGGTACTCGTCCACCATGATCACCCGGAAGCGGTCGCGGAGGCGCCGCGCCACATCCGGATTCGCCCTGAGTATCTCCACAGGTTTTTTGATAAGGTCCCCGAAATCCACATTGCCGATTTGCGAAAGTTTTTCCTCGTAACGTTCGTAGATCTTGCGGAACTTTTTGCGGTGGTCGATAGTTTCCAGTTCCGGGTCACCCGGGCCGAGGAAATAATCTTTTGCCCGGGAAATGGAATGGGCCGCGTCTTTCACCTCGGCCTTGGGGGCATTGTCCATCAGGGAGGCGAGCAGGGAAACAGTATCGTCCTCGTCGTAAATAACAAAATTGGAATTCAGCCCCGCCAGCGCGCCATTGCGCCTTAAAAACCAGGCCCCGAAAGAGTGGAAAGTCCGCAGCATCGCGTTCCCGGCCCGCTCGTCGATACCGGCGGCCCGTTCCGCCATTTCCCGCGCGGCTTTATTGGTAAAGGTAACAGCCAGGATCGACCGGGGGTCCACGCCCCTTTCCCGGATCAGGTAGGCGATCTTCGTGGTAATCACCCGCGTCTTTCCCGATCCCGCGCCGGCCAGAATAAGCAGCGGCTTCACAGGGGAAGCCCCGACTCCGCCCGCCCCCTCTCCGAAAGCATCCCCCCCTGTATGGAGCACGGCCTCAAGTTGTTCCGGGTTCAGCATATCCAGATACCCGGGCAAAGGGTTTTCCGCCATAAGCGGATTATAAGGATATAGAAGCCTGTTTACAAGGCATCCGGATTAAAACCCGGTAATTCACACATTTCAGGCCGGAATCCGGGCGGTTAGCAAAATTATCCGCTCCTCTGCCCTGTGCGGGTTCGTCAAGGCTTATTCAAACCGGGAATATGTGGTAGGGTAAAAGTCCATGAAGAATCCGGATGCTTCTTTTAGCCATTCGTTTTTTGCCGATATGCTCAGCCCCCGCTTTGACATTGAGGCGGCGCTCGATATTAGCCGGAGGGGCAGGGTTGTCGTGGTAAGC
>JAIRYB010000045.1 GCA_031267955.1 Spirochaetaceae bacterium
GGTATTCACGAACCAGAGCGGCGAATTATAATCGACAGGCTGCTTTGCGTAGAGGGTTATAACGCCGCGAAAAAGCACGTCAACATAGAGCAGTATGCCCACATGGTACACAAGTGTTACGGCCGCCCGGCCCGGCTTTTCGCAGAGGCCGATGGCAATTCCGAAACAGACCGCGATCCACACAAAACCAAGGGCGCCGGAAAAGGTCTGAAGGATGATTCCGGTAAAAAACCAGACAGGCCGGAAGGCCGCCATAAACAACAAAAGCAGCGCCCGCCGCCACCGCGCTTCGGGCCGCACAAGCCGGTAGAATCCCCCCCAAAAAGCGCCGAACACCGCGACGGCGCGAAAAATTTCCAGCGGGATATTCAATTGATGCTCCATGTCGTCATTGTACTGGAAAAAAGGGCCTGCCCGCAAGCGGACGCATGGAGCTTACCATTTCGGCTGTATATGACATTTATGGTTTTACTACGCCAAAGGCGCATCTGTGGTTACACTCTCTTTGGGCGAAGGGGATATTTTCAGGCGGCATGGGTAGTAGCCCGCTTTCGCGGGCAATTTCAAGAGTCTGTTACAATTCCCCTTGCATTATCCGCCGAACGGCGTTATTTATTTGATCAATGAATATAACTGTAATGGACATAAGCGCAATGGACACAACCGCAATGGGCATACCGGCATGAGCATATTCGGCGCGGGCCGGGGCTTTCTCCTGCCGCTTGTTGTTTTTTCGGTTTTCGCCCTTCCGGTGTCCGTAATCGACATAAGGACGCGGCGCATTCCCGACGCGCTTTCCGTTCTCTGCTTTCTTCTTGTACTCGCCTTACGCCTGCGGTACTCGCCGGAAACAGCGCTGTTTTTCCTCGCCGCCGCGCTGTTCGCGTTCGCGCTGTTTTTCTGCGTCGCCCTTGGGACCGGCGGACTCGGCTTTGGGGATGTAAAATTCGCGGCCGTTATCGGCCTGGTGTGCGGTTTTCCGGGGGTACTGGCCGCCCTGCTGGCCGCCTCTGTCCTTGGGCTTGCCCTTTCGCCGCTGTTCCGCGGGCCGGACGGCGCGAGCCTCCCCATCCCCTTTGCCCCGTTTTTATGCGCCGGGGCTATCATGGAACAATTGATCTCATCGCTCTTCTAAAGTTTCTTAAAAATATTTCCTCCCGGTTAAAGCAAAACGGCAAGTGAATCCCCTTATTAATATAGCAAATGATGAAAGGTATGTAATTATTCGGTCTATCGTTTGCCGGTAAATGCCGGGCAGGGGCTTTAGGCTCCCGGCTGAATAGTTCCAAAAGGAATTGCGTCCGGCTGTTCGCCGGCCCGGACTCCAGATGAAGAACCCAGGAGCAAGCTCCGGGGTATGGACCATCGCTTCCAATCAAGGAGGGAAAATTATGACAAGGCTGTACAGGCGCTGTTTCCCCCGGTTCCGCGCTTTGTTCCATGGCGGGTTTTGCGTAGCGCTGTTTTTCGTGTACGCCGCGCCAATCTTTGTGTGCGCGACGGCAGGGGCGCAGCAGATAAAATCCATGGATTTCAGGAACCAGAATATCACCGATATTCTTATGGTGCTGGCCGAGGCTTCGGGGACTTCCATTCTGCCCGACGAGACGGTAAGCGGAACCGCTTCTTTTCACTTTAGCGATTCGGACTTCATGGAAGCGCTTGAAGCGTTTTTGCCGGGGTACAAACTCTACCACAGGCGCGACGGCAATGTTATCCGGGTTTCGCGCATACATTCAGGCTATGACAGGGAACGGAACAGGGTAAGCCTTAAAGCCGAGGATATTGGCATCGAAGCGCTTATCAAGGCCCTTGCGAAGACCATTAACGTCTCGATCCTCTACGATCCGCTGCCGGATATTTCCCTGAGCGTGGATATTGATAACCTGGAAGTCGGGAAAGCCCTTGATATCATCATGCTTAAATTAACCGATTTTGTTTTAAGCGAGGATGAGGCGTGGTACTACATTCAAAGGCGGCCTGCCGGAGGCGGGGAAGCGGACAGCGCGTCCGAACGGGTGCCGCGCATAGTCCGGGAAGGCGATCTCTACTCGGTAAATACGGACCGGGGGCGTTTCCAGGAACTTGTGGCGGAACTATTCAAGGCCGGGGAAAAGGAGTATTCGGTACTGACAAAGACCGACAGCGTCCTTGAGAATCTTTACTTCTCCGGCAAGGATTTTGAGGGGATGCTCAGAATCATCCTGGAACAGGGAAACGCCGATTATGCGCTTAACAACGGCATCTACTACATTGTAGAACTCCAGCGCCGGGACATACTGAAAAAATTAAAAGAAACGGTGATAGTTCCGCTGCGCCACATTCCGGCCCAGGAGTTTCCTTCCCTGCTTCCTGCCGAATACGCGGGGAACAATCTGCTTAAAGTCGACAAAAACACCAATACGGTTATCCTGACCGGTACTGCCGAGGAAATAGTCCCCATCAGGAATTTTCTTGAAACTGTTGACCGGCCTGCCGAAGGCCTGGAATACCGGCGCTTTGAGTTGAAATACCTACCCGTAGAAGATTTTCTCTCCATGGCGCCCCAGAAGCTTTTGCCCATAGCGCCCGCCGTGGTGCCCCATTCCAACGCTTTCATTGTCCAGGGCGCTGCGGAAACTATTGACGCGCTTGCCGGGTATATCGGCACGGTGGACAAAAAGGACGAAGGGTATCCGGTAGAACTTAAGTATATCAAGATCGACGAGCTTTTAAAAAATCTGCCCCCTTCGGTAACCAAAGACGATCTAAGCGACTCGGGGTATCCCAACCTGCTTTTTTTCACCGGCCCCAGGGAAAAACGGGAACTTTTTATCCGGGAACTGGCGCTGATTGACAAACCCAAACCGCAGATCCGCTATGAGCTTCTGGTTATCGAATACATGAAAAACAACGAGACGCGCCTTGGCGGCAGCATCGGCGCTTCCAACGCGGAAGAAGGCGCTTCCCCGGGCACTTCGTTCCTGGGGAACCTTTCCAATGTGATGAACCTGAGCTTCGACGTGGTCGCGCAGTTCGGCTATCAGTTCGCCCTGAACCTGAGCGCCCAGCTCGGTGAGAATATCGCCCAGGTTTACGCCGATACCACGCTGAACGGGCTTTCGGGCCAGGAGATTCGTTTTCAGAATACCGACACTTTCCGGTACCAGGAATTCGAGGTAGACGCCGATACGGGTAATTTGAGCCGTACCGGGGTAACCCGCGAGATCAGCTCCGGCCTTATTGTAGCGCTGAACGGCTGGGTGTCGGGCGACAATATGATCACCATGTCGGTAAACGCGACGGTTTCCAAACAGAACAACAACCCCTCAAGCGATTCTACCGCGATCCCTTCCACATCGGAGCGCGTGGTAAATACCCAGATACGCACCCTTTCCGGAAAGCCCGTGGTACTGAGCGGCCTCATAAAGGAAACTACGGACAAAACGCGCAAGAAAGTTCCCGGTCTGGGCAGCATTCCGCTGTTCAAAAACCTGTTCGGCGAGTCGGCCGACACAAATGAAAAAACGGAAATTGTCATCTACATTGTTCCCTATCTGGTTATGGACGGTGAGGAAGACCGGGACATGAACAGGCGGCTTGAACGCTACTACCGGACGCTTGTCGCGGAGTACGGCAAATGAACATACAAAACGGGAATCTGCGCGAATTTGCCCCTGTCCCGGAAGGGCAGGATCAGTATACGCCGGAATTTATCGGGGCCTGGGACGCGATCAAACTTCGGGAAGACGATAAAAGCGCGACAATAGGCATTACCAAAAAAACGCCGCCGGGAGCGCTTAACAGGCTTTGCAATTTTCACCGCAAGGACATTAATTTTATCAGGCTGGAAACCGGGGAACTGTCGGCCTGGCTTAGCGGCAAAATGGGGGAGGCTTCCGCCCGCGACGGGCGGGAAAGGGGGGAAGCCCGGAATAATTCCCGCCTTTCGCTTGACAAGCTCGCCAACGACGCGCCGGTGATCAATCTGGTCAATTCTGTCTGCATCGGGGGGATACGTTCCGGGGCTTCGGACATCCACCTGGAATCAGGCCGGGACGCGGCGCTGGTACGCTACCGTATAGACGGGGCCCTGCGTACGATTCGTACTATAGAAGCCGGCCGTTTTCCGGCTGTCTCTACCCGCGTAAAAGTAATGGCCAACCTCAATATTCTGGAAAGACGAAGGCCCCAGGACGGCCGTATCACCGTCACCATTGAGGATGATCCGGTTGATCTCCGCGTGTCCGTTGTGCCTACAACGGAAGGCGAATCAATAGTCCTCCGCATTTTGGGAAGGAAAGCCGCAGCCTCGTCCCTTGGAGAGCTTGGGTTCGGCGATGAACAGACCGTATCGCTGCGCCGCCTCCTCTCCCTTCCCCACGGGCTCATCCTGGTGACCGGACCCACCGGAAGCGGCAAAACTACTACCCTGAACACAATGCTCTCCGAAATTGTATCGGAAACCGTAAAGATCATCACGATCGAAGACCCGGTGGAATTTACCGTGCCGGGGGTAAATCAAATTCAAATAAACGAGCAAATAGGCCTTGGTTTTGACACCCTCCTGAAAAGGGTGCTGCGGCAGGATCCGAACGTCATCCTTATCGGGGAAATCCGTGATTCGGCCACTGCGGAAATCGCCCTGCGTTCGGCGCTGACCGGCCACCTGGTGCTTTCCACCCTCCACACCAACGACAGCGCCTCGGTCATCCCCAGGCTTGTCAACATGGGCGTCGAACCCTACCTGATAGCGTCGGTACTCAAGGGGGCGGCGGCACAGCGGCTTGTGCGGAAAATTTGCCCCCGCTGCAAAGAAGCGTATAAGGCGGATGCGGAAGAAAGGCGGGTTCTTGAACACGCGGGATTCGGTACGGACATGCTTTACCGGGGAAAGGGGTGCGGGCGTTGCGACCACACAGGTTTTTCGGGCCGCACCCTGATCACGGAACTATTTACGACGGACCCGGCCCTTGAAGAACTTATCATGCGGCGGGAGAACATTAGCGCCCTTACGGCCCACCTTAAAGGACACGGTATGCGCACCCTGCCGCGGGACGGGCTGGAGAAAGCGGCGGCGGGAATCACTACCCTTGGCGAAGTGGAACACGAGGTAATCATTGATTAACGATGAATAAATATAAAAGTAAAACCGCGGTTTTGGAATTTACCGAAATGATGGAAACGCTTCTAGAATCCGGACTTTCCCTGAGAGACGCGCTGGAACTGCTTTCGGCCGGCGAAGGCGCGGACAGCGGCGCGGCGTTCCTGGCCGGGGGAATCCTTGACCGCGTCCGCAGCGGCGTTTCCTTCGCCCAGGCGGTGTTTTCCATGAACGAAACTTTTCCCCCTATTTACCGGGGCATGATCCGGGTGGGGTACAAGGCGGGTTCGGTCGAACGCATTTTCCCCAGGCTGGGCGCGTATCTTAGGGATCGGAAAAAGCTCCGGGAAAAAACCGCCGCAGCCCTGGCCTACCCTTTGCTGGTGCTTTCCATCGCAATCGCGGGGAGCATCGGCCTTGTTTTCTTCGTGCTCCCCAGAATGGAAGCGATATTCGGCAGCTTCGGCGGCGGCCAGGCTGAAACAATACGCGGAAACATCGCCGCTATGGAAACGGCAATGATCTTCTTCGCGGGCCTTGTTTTATTCGCGGCTGCCTCGGCAATCGCCGTGAAAAAACTGAACGGATTTTTTCCGGGAATATGCCGGTATTTTGATCGTATTATCTTACGCCTTCCCCTAACCGGCGGGTTTTTTTCAGCGTGGGAAAGCCTTAATTTCAGTTTTGCCATGGAAGTCCTTACCTCCGGCGGCGTTTCCGTCGAAGCGGCGCTTGGAGAGGCCGGGGCGGTGGTTTCCAATTCCGCCTACCGGGAAGCGCTGCGGGAAGTACAGGAAGAGGTACTCAACGGCGTAAACCTCTCCCAGGCGTTCCGGGGGAAAAAGCTGTTCCCTTCCCGCCTTGGCCGCTGGATAGCCATTGGGGAAAGTTCCGGGCAGACGGAAAGTATATTCTCCCAGGTACGTTCTTATTTCCAGGAAGAAATTGACCGGCGCATGAACCGCTTCCTGCTGCTCATCGAACCGGCGTTAATCGCCCTTATCGGCGCGGTCATCCTGTTCTTTGTAGTCGCGGTTGTACTTCCCCTGTTTTCGGCTTACGGAAATATACTGTAGGCGGATAACATTATTACTATTATGGAGGAAACGATGAAAAAAGGAAGAAACACCTTTTGGGTTTTTTTGAAACACCGGCAGGGTTTTTTGGAATACCATGATCCCGAAGGCGGCTGGACTTTTATTGAAACCCTGATTGTCATCGGCATAGTGCTGGTACTGACTTCTTCTGTAGGTTTCATGGCGGCAAAGTATCTGGACCGGGCCAGGGTCGTCACCGCCAGAAGCCAGATAGAGACCTTTGGTATTTCCTTGGACGCGTATTTTCTGGACTGCGGGGAATACCCTGCGGAAACGGAAGGGCTTGCGGCCCTTTGGGAAAAACCGCCGTCCGCCGGGGAATTCTGGAACGGCCCGTATCTGGGCAAGCCCGTTCCCAAAGACCCCTGGGGAAATGATTACGAATACAGGCAGCCGGGCCCCGGCAGCACCCAATACGGCATCAGGTCTTTCGGCGGGGACGGCCTGGAAGGAGGAGGAGGCAATGACGCGGATATCAGTTCATGGGAATGAACCGGCCCCGGAAGCGCGCGGTAAAACGGATCGCCGGAGGGCGGAATACGGGTCCGTGCTGCTGGACGCGCTGCTCTGTTTATTCATCAGCGGGATAATTTTTGGCATCGTTGTGAATTCGCAGGATGTACGGAGGCGCGCTCTAACGGAACTGACGGAACATACCGGCCGTCTGATCGAAGAGCGGAACCGTATCGACAGTGAAAGGACGGGTATCAATGAAAAACAGTAATATTATTTTGCGCGGCAAAATGCCGGCGGCATCAGCTTTGGACGACAGGGGCTTTACGCTCGCGGAGACACTCCCGGCAATCGCCGTAGTCACCCTGCTCCTTTCCGTACTTCTCTTTCTCCTGTCCGGCACCGGCATAAACGCCGTCCGGTCAAAGGAAACGCTGTTTTTCCTGCGGGACTTTCTTGAGTTTGACAAGACGATCCGCGAAAAAGCGGGAGAAATTATCATCCCCTATTGGGAAATAGCGGGAAGCGCCTCTGTTTTTCCCGGAGAAGCCGCGGAGCTTCCCGGCGCGGTTCTGGAAATACCCTATTACGGCGGCGCAAGGGAGGGGATTCTGCGCCTTTCAATTGACAATGAAAGCCGCCTGAGCCTGGAAAGCGGCGGCGGGGAGGGACGGGAATACTACCGCGGCCCCAGATCCCTGCTTGTCAGAAATATCGGGCTTGTCCGAAACGGAGAGGGCCGTCCCCTGGCGCTGAAACTTGATTTTGAATACCAAAACAGATCGTTTTATACCCTGGCGCCTTTCGCCTCGTTTCCGGTAAAGCGGGGCCTCTATGGATAGCTTTGCCGCGCGTTTAATACATTCGGCGTCCCGGACAGGGCTTCTGCCCTCAAAAAGCGACGCCGGATACGCGTCAACCTACTTCCTTTTTATGCTTATCCTCCTGTCTTCCCTTGTCCTGGGAATCGGGTTTTACCTTCAGTCAGGGTTTCAGGCCCTGCTCCGTTTCCATCACGACAACAGTATTTCTATCGAGTTAAACAAAATTACCGCCGAAGTGATCGATTCCATACGGCACGATCCCAGCCCCGGCATTCAGTGTTTTACCGATCAGATCTGGGCCTGGCAGGGAAAGGTCCGGGATGATTACACGGTAAACATCAGCCCTGTTTCGGACCGGCTCAACCTCAACTTTTCAAGGAAGAACATCTTTGACAAAACTTCATTGTCCCTGCTTTTCATGCCCGGAAAAACTTCTTCCGATCTCCAGCAGTACCGGGAAGATTACGGGTTTTTCCTTTCGCCCTCGGCCTATGAAGGGTTATTCCTCCCGGCAAATCTTGAACGGTACTTTTCCTGCTACGGGTGGGCGAACATAAACCTGATAGACGAATTCTCCGCGCGCAGCCTTGCCCGCTCCCTTACCGGTTCGAACGATACTGCGGAAAGACTGCGGGGTACAGTAGAAACCCTGCTCCTCAGCCGCAGGGCCGCTTCTCCGGGAGATTTACGCGCTCTTTTCGGGATAAACTACGGCGAACTTTTCCCCTTTATTAACGCCGAACCCCTGATGAACATTAACCATATCGATCCCGATCTTTTGCGGGAACTTCTGGCCTACCCCGATTACGGCATCGGATCGCCCGATGCGCGGCTTTCGGATATCCTTGCCCGGCGCGAGGCGGAAGGGATAGCCCGCGCCGATATACCCCTGATTCTGGGGGTTGCTCCCGGCAATCCGCTTTTGCATTACCTGGGGTCCGTGACGTGGTTCTGGGAAATAAGCGTCGGCAACGGGCGAAAAACACTCAGGACCGTAGTCTGCGGCCTTCCCCCGGAATCTTATTCCGGTTTTTCCGAAACACAGGCGGACGGCGCGCTCCCCGCAGGAACCGTTGAAATTGAATATCAGATCATTGAACAGGGGTACTTATGACGCTGCCTGTAAACAACGCCGTGCCGCCGGGCAGGACGGATTCCGCAGTAATGCCGGGGAATAGGCCCGCGGTTTTACTTTCCCCGCTGGAAGTGCAGACAGATATTCTGCGCCTTCCCCCGCTGCCCCGGAAACAGCGCGAAAAGGCGGTACGCCGGGAACTCAGGTCCCTCTATCCGGGAAACGCGGAGACTGCCTGCGTGGAATTTTTCCCGCTTCCCCGGAACCGGAAAGACCCGGCGGGCCGGATGCGGCCCCTGGCGGTTTTTACCGCCGAGCCTGAAACCGGCCTGCGTTACCGGGAAAAACAGGGGCCTGTTATTCCCGGCCTGGCCTTCCTCCTTGCCGGCGGCAGATACGCGGGAAAAGACAGCGATCTGGCGCTGCTCCTTACGCCGGAGTGGATCGAAGCCGCCTCTTTTACGGGCGGAGAAGTCGCGGATTATTCGGCGGCCGGAAGAAAAAGCTCCGGCCCTCCCCCTGAATTTCTCGAAGGCCTCCGCCCCAAAACAGAAACGGAACAGCAACAGGTAACAATAATTTTAAAGGACACGGATGAAACCGATGATTATGTCCAAAGCCTCAAACGTCGTTTTACGGATCACAGGATAATCGGCATAGGCGATCTGCGCGATAAGATCAATATCCGCAAATACGCGGTTTTCCGCCGGAAAAAAACAAAAGCCCCTTTGCTGACTAAAAAGGCCGCCGCGTTTCTCCTGGCCCTTTACGGGATCTTCCTTTTCATATCACTGGAGCTTGTAGCGGCAAAAGCGGAAAACAGCGCTGCTTTGCTCAAACAGCGTTATGACGAACGGAAAGCCCGCCATGATGAAAGCGAAAGGCTGCTTGCGGAAATCGAGGCCCTTGAGAATCCCGGCCCGGCCTCTGGGCAGGACAAGGCCGGGTTTCCGGATCCGTACACTGTTATCGCGGAAATTAACCGGCGCGTCCGGGGGGCGCATTTTCATTCGATCATCATCCAGGGGGAAAGATTCAGCTTTGAAGCCGAAGCCCCGGACGCGCTCGGCCTGCTTCGGGAACTGGAACGATCCCCTTATTTTGCCGGTATTGTCCTTCACCAGACCGCGCCCCTGTCGGCGGACAGCGAACTATTTTCCATATCGGGGAGCATACAACATGAATAACGCGGTAAATTTCCGGAAAACAGTAAAAGTGTTTTTAACCGGCATACTTTCCCTTCTCTCCCTCTGGTTTCTCGCGGCCCGGGGATTGAAACTGCAAAGAGCGCTGGCCTCCTCCCTGGCGTACCAGGACCGCATCGCCGCCCTGGAACCCGCCGATCCGGCCCGCCGGGCGGAACTTGCCGCGTATCTTGCCTCGATACGGGAATACTCCCCCGCGCCTCAGCCCCCGGACTCCCCGGAGTCCGGCGGTTCCGGAGAATCCCCTGAATCTACGGAAGGCGGGCCGGAAATAGGGATAGCGGCGCTCCGGGAATTGCTGAGGGCGGCGGGCATCAGGGGGGAACGGCTGCGCCTGGACGGCAAAGAAGGGAATGAATCCGCGGAGCTTACACTGCGCTGCGAAACAGTTAATTTTTTCGGATTCCTTTCAAAACTGTCCGGGCGGGGACGCTGCCCGGTAAATTATCTCAGCGTCCGCCCTGTCCCCGGTTCCCCCTATTCCGACATTGTCATGAGGTTCAGGTATGAGTAGTATTTCAATTAAGCAAACAAAAATTCACTTATTCAAAATTATCCGCCTTATTCCCCCGGCGCTGCCCGCGTTTATCGCGCTTTTGTTTGCCGCCCGCTGGCAGCCTTTTTCCGATGCCGCCTTATTCCCCGGCGCGGCTTTTCAGAATGAAACTACAGCCGGCCTTTCCGATATCCGGAAAGACGCCGGGTACGGGGAAATTCCTAAAATAAAAAACGTTTCTGAATGGCCGCGCCCGGATTTACCGGCTAAAACCGCGCCGCCCGGGGAGATAGCCGGGGCTTTTTACCGCGCGGCCCGGGAAAACGCGGAAAGCGCCCGCAAGCCCGGCCCTTCCCGGAACAGGCCCGCACCGGGCGAAAACACCGGGCCGCCCGAACCGGAACCAGCGAGCGGGCCGGAAAACGATCCCGGCGAACAGGGCGGCGCGGAAGGATGGCGGCTGCTGGGCTTTATCCGGGACACCGGGGGCGTTGAGCGCCGGTATTTTAAGGAAGATGAAAGCGGAAGAATCGTCGTGCTTACCGGCACGCAGGAATTTTATCCGGCCAATGCGGGCACGGCGGGCAGGGAAGGAGCGTCAACACCATGAAAAAGTATCGCTGTTTTTTAATTATCGGTATAGTTGTATTACTGTGTTCATGCGCCTCGTCGCCAAAAACAAAGCACAAGTCCCAGGCGCTTTACGGCATGATCTACGACAGGGATAACCGTCCGGTGTCCAGCGTCCATATTTATGTAAACGGGAAATACCAGGCTTCAAGCGATATCCAGGGCCACTTTGTCATAAGCCCGATAAAACCCAAAGCCCAGTACGCAATCAGGGCGGTAAAACCCGGATGGGAAGAAATTGAAACAGCCGTCTCGTTCATGGACCCTTCCCACGTACTCTATCTGCACATATTCTCGGGGGATCAGCTCCTGGCGGAAGCGGAGGCGGCCATTGGAAACAAAGACTGGGACAGCGCGCAGAGCTTCCTGTCACGGGCGTCGGCGGCCGGCGCGGAAACGCTGCCCGCCGAATACCTCCGGGCAATCCTCGCCCGCAGCCGGGGGCAGTACGGCGAGGCCCGTTCGATCCTGGAAAAACTTGCTGAAACCGGAAAGAATATCCCGTACCTGTGGCTTTTCCTCGCGGATCTATGCCAGTACCACCTGGACAGCCAGGAAGAAGCCCGTGAATACCTGGCAAATTTTCTCGCCCTGCGCCATGACGCGGACGTGGAACAGCGGCTGGCAAAACTGCGCGAACAGGCAGCTGCGGATAAGCGCGGGACAGAATCCGGCGCGCCTGAACACGAAAATACCGGGGAAAACGCCGCTCAAAGCGCCGGAAAGGAGGCCGCCGGAAGCGCCGGCTAAGGCCGGGGGCTTTTCAGGCAATAGCCGGCTTGGCCAGATGCCGGATTATTGTCGAGGCGTTCTGATCGGCTTCGATGACAAGCGTATCCCCGGATTGGCCCTCTCCCCCGGGCTCGCCCTGCTCCGTAGCGCCGTCGGGGCGGTACCGAATCAGAACGCGCGGAAGAGAGGGGTTGAGGAACCGCTTCCACCATGATTTCTCGACCCTGAGATCCACCCCCAGAATCCGCTCATGGGGAATAAAGAGCGTCTTTTCCTTGGGGGCATTCCCGCCGAAACTGACACGGGAAAGGGCCTGAATCCACCCTTCATGGGGAAAATGGTGGAAACGGAAGCCCCCCGTAGTAGCGATAAGCAGGCCCCAAAGGGTATCCTGAAATTCAGCCCAGCCCGAGATATAACGGCCCAAACCATACGCCTGGACCGTTTCCCCGTACCGGGCGCCGTATTCCCGCCAAAACTCTGCCGGGTCCTGGGATTTGTCGCGATTGCCAATTCCAAACATGATTACCAAGTATACACTACTTTTTCCGTTTCGTCTCAAGGATTTCCCGCTCAGCGCGTTATTTTAAGGGGGGCCTGTTACCAAAAGGGCGGCCGCGGGATACCGCAGGCCTT